>JBIJDW010000019.1:0-17950 GCA_044343885.1 Kiritimatiellia bacterium | reverse complement strand
CGCAGGTAGTAGACCGGGACGGCCGAACTCGCCAGACGCGGCAGCCGAACAGCGTCCTTCTCGGTGGTGATCAGCGCGCAGGCACCCAGCTCATCCGCCCGGTTCACGGCGTCGATGATCTCCTGCGCCTCGTACCGGTGGTGATCGGCATACCGGTCGCACGTCATCAACCGCGCGCCCATGCCGCGCAAGAAGCCCTCAAAGCTTTGCGGCACGGCGATTCCGGAGAGCGCGGCAACCTTCCGACCCTCCAGCCAGGACAGCGGCAACGTCTCGTCGCTGTAGGCATTGCGCAGGTATTGGGGACGATGACAACACTCGATAATTTCGGCCTGGGCGTTCAATTCGCGGATCCGGGCGCGCAGCGTTTCCGATTGCCCGTCCGATTTTGTGATAAAAATGAAGTTGGCCCGTTTCAGGTTGCGCACCGGTTCACGCAACACCCCTCGCGGCAGGACATTACCGTTGCCAAAGGGATTGGTTTTGTCGATCAGCACCAGCTCGAGCCGGTGCTTGAGCTTCTGATACTGAAAGCCATCGTCGAGCACCAGCGTGTCGCATCCAAACTTCTTGATCGCATAACGACCGCTCTTGACGCGGTTCCGGTCAACCAGCACGACTACCCCCGGCAGATTGGAGGCCAGCATGTAGGGCTCGTCGCCACCCATTTCGCTATCGAGCAACAGGTGGTGGCCGTCGCTCACGACCCGCGGCGGTTCGAGTGTTTCGCTGAAAATCCGCTGATACCACGGAAGTTCCTTTTTGCGGTAGCCGCGACTGAGGATCGCGACCTTGCGTCCCGACTTGTGCAGCTCGCGGGCAAAGATTTCAACAACCGGGGTTTTGCCGGTTCCGCCCGCTGTGATGTTCCCGACGCTGATCACCTGACAGCCGAGGGGGTATCGCCGTAAAATCCCCACCTCATAGAAGAACAGGCGCGTCTGCACCACGCAACGGAAAAGATGCGCCAGCCCTTTGAGGCACGCCAGCAGCAGGCGGATCGACCCGGTATGTCCCTGGTCGGCCCCCGGCTGCTGAATCAGGCGGATGAGAAACCGCTCGACCCGCTCCATTCGTTTTGTTCGATTGCGTGCCATGGTGTGTGAGCTGAGCGGGATGATAGCGAAGATTGCGGCTGAAGGCAATGCCACATGCCAATTTCTTGCAGCAATTCTCATTATGGTCGATTGGGTCATCGGGGTCGGGGTCGGTATCGGAATCGGGGTCGAATGTCCGGTGATTTTATCGATACCGATACCGACCCCGATGGTTCCCTCTCCAAAATTAGAATTGCTGCGGCGCCCCCATGCCGCAGGCTCGGGCTGCATATTCGCCGAAGAGCCGGATGTAAGAGCGGTAGTTATCCAGGCTGACACCGGGTGGCGTCTGATGGTCCACCGAGGGGATAAAGCCGCCCGTACGCATGACCGGCAGCAGTCGTTCGAACTCGGCACGCATGGCCACCTCGCCTTTGTTCATCATCATCTTGTCGTACCCGCCCATCATGAGCAGGCGCGGGTAGTTCTTCCTGATACGAGCCACATCCACGCCGGACTGGCGTTCGAGCGGGTAGATGCCGTCCATCCCCGCGTCGAGCAGCCAGGGAATCATGTCCTCCAGCATGCCGTCGGTATCGACCAGCACCGGCACGCCACGCGCCTTGGCCACCGGGACCACCTGCCGGTAGTACGGGAGGAGAAATTCGTCAAACGCCTCCTTGGAGAGCATCGGACCGTTGTTGTACGACATGTCCTCCGCAAAGCCGACCATGTCCGGAGTTAGCACGTCCAGAACGGCGTTCAGGCACTTGATGTTGAACGCCGTCAAATCGCGGTTGATCTGGTGCATCAGCTCGGGATGATCGTAGAACGCAAAGAGGTGGTTCTCGATCCCGAACAGCGAGCGGGGATACCAGAAAAAACCGTCCAGCCAGATCCGGATGATCACCTCGCCCCGTTCGTGCCGCTCGCGCAAGCTGACGGCATGCCGCACCGCACCGGCGATGTTCTCTTCGGAATAGAGTCGGGGCTTGACGCGGTCGTAGTCCGCCTGATTCTGGATGATGCCGTGACCATGGGGCAAATCCTTGATCAGATTCCAGTCCATCGGGTTGGTGCCGATGCAGACCAGCACGTCCAGCCCGAAATGCCGGAGTGTCCCCTCCCAGTCCAGTTCGGCCGGAAGCCCTTCCGCCTTCCAGCGATCCGTGGTCACGTCCCACCAGGCCGCCCATTCGACCATCGGAAGCCGGCCCTCGGATTTCTCAAATGCCATCACTCGCCGAAATCGCTCGCGGGGCGTCAAGCCTGCGGTCTTCCCTGCGCCGTTGCCCATCACCTGAGTTTTGTCATCGCTGGTCATCACGCTCTTCATCGGTTGTCCCCTTTCGATGAGCGCAATATAAGGCTTGCAATCGTGACAAGCTTTGCGTATTTTTACCAAACACCATGCAAACCTTGCCGAAAACTCACAAAATAGACGTTCATCCTCTGCTGCAACGCTGTCCCACGTTGGCCGGGGACGGGATCGCCGTGGAGTACTTTCCTCGCTACGTCAACCGAACCTATCACCCGCATTCCGTTCCCGTGGTGCTGCTGAGCTACATTGTCCGCGGGCGCGGTCGCCACATGATGGGCGATCACGTGTACGAGGAAAATGGGAGCTCACTGGCTGTCACCCACTACGGGCAGCAGCACGACATCGTCACCGATGCTGCCGGCATGGACATCTACAATCTGTACCTGGATCTCACACGCCACGCCCTGCCGTCGCTGCCGGTTGAATTCCGCGACCTGCTGCCCAACATCCTCCCCCTGCACCCCACCTTTCAAAACCTCCTGAACCGCCGCGTGCGACTGGTGTTTGAAGACCCGGCTCCGGTAACGGCGCTCTTCGAACGCATGAATCAGGAGTCCATCAGCCGGCAGGCCGGATCGGGCGACGTGCTGCGCGCCTGCTTCCGCATCCTGCTGATCGAATGCTGTCGTCAGGCGCAGCGCAGCGGCGTGCAACCCGGCATCGACGACCGTGCGCCGTCCGTCGCTTGGCTCGAGCGCCTGCGGCGGCATATCGACGCCCACTTCTCCGGGCACCTGACCCTCACAAGCCTGGCGCGGGTCGCGAGCGTTCACCCGAGCTACCTCAGCCGTGCCTTCCACCGTTACACCGGCAAGACCCTGATCGGGTATCTCACCGAACGGCGGCTGCAGGCCGCGCTGGTGTTATTACGCAGCACCGACGACAAAGTGCTGTCAATCGCGCTAGAATGCGGCTTCCGGGATCTGGCGCACTTCAACCGCACATTCAAACGCGCACTCGGTCAGCCGCCCACAGCGCTGCGTCGCCAGGCTCCACGATGAACGTGCGGGTTAATTGCGAAAAAAGATGCGTTCACTCAGCCGATCTTGCCTCTCCTGACCGATTCTGGTACCTTCACCGGGCAATATTGCTCGATTGGCACAAGATCAAAGAGTGCTTGGCGTGCTTTTCCGCACGTCGGAGAGTGACGATGCGGGAGTATCCTTGGAGGCGACGATGAGCATGCATGAAACGACACCAACGGGTTTCCGGCGTGTGCGGATGTCCGCGGAAAAACGGGGGCCGACGTGCCCCGATCAGGTGCTGTGGAACCGCGGATGCTGGCGGGCCCGGTGGCTGGTGGCACCGGTGCCTTCCGCGGCGCTGGCGACTGCCGGCGCAGAACAGTTCGCCAGCCCCTTTGTAATGGCGTTTCGCCTGCGGGTGGTTCTCGATGCACCCGCACGACTTCGCATTCACGTCAGCGGCGATGAACGCTACAAGCTTCTTGTTGACGGTCGGCCAGCCCATACCGGTCCGGAGCGCAGCCATGCCGGGGCCTGGCGGTTTGCTTCCTTCGACCTGGACTGGACGTCCGGCGAGCACTGGCTGGCACTACGGCTGTGGGTGGCGGGCGACCAGGCGCCGGTCAACCAGCTTTCGGTCTGCCCCGGCATCATTGTCGCAGCCGAGGACGACTGGCATGATCGAATCTCCACCGGCGCGGCGCCGTGGGAATGCTGTTTTCTGGAAGCCTATGCCTTCGAAGCGCCGCCTCACGGCGTCTGGACCGGTTCCCGGACCGTGCTGGACGCAACGCGTTTGCCCTGGGGGTGGGAGACCGGCGCTGGTACCGGTTTTACATCTGCCATGATCGGTCGCGTTGGCCATACGCCCGGTTCGGTAACCGGTCAGCATCAACCCGTGCTGACGCCGGAACGTCTGCCGGATCAGGTCAGCCATGGCCTGCCCTGCGGATCCGTGGTGCTGGTAGATGCGGTGCTGGATCGCGATGCCATGACGCCGGGGTGCGACCCGGCCGGCGACCGCCCGAATGAACACGCCGCCTGGCAGTCTTTCCTGGACGGTCGCGCCCCGCTGGTCTTGCCACCCGGTGCGCTGCGCCGGTGCCTGGTGGATCTTGGCGTCTACCGTGCCTGCTGGCCGCGTGTGGCGGCCGCCGGGGCGGGGGGAAGCGTGCGACTGCGGTTTGTCGAGGGGCTCTTTGTAGTGACGGATGGCGTGGCACACGCGGGGCAGGACAAAGGGAATCGTGCCGAGTGGCGCGGTAAGGTCGTGCGTGGGGTCGGCCCGTGCCTGCGCACGGCCGCCGGCCCGGCGCGGATGCTCGATCCGGTGGACTGGGAATGCGGACGCTGGCTGGAAATCGTGGCGGCGGCCGGCTACGAGCCGCTGCGGCTGGAAGGTTTCCAGCTCCAGGCGACAGGATACCCGTTCGCCGACGAAGGCGCGTTCGCGGCCGACGATCCGCGCTTCTCGCGCATGCGTGACCTGTGCCTGCACACCCTGCGCGTCGGCACGCATGAGACGTATCTCGACTGCCCGTACTATGAGCGCCTGCAGTATGTCGGCGACACGCGCCTGGAAGTGTTGGCGACCTATGTGCTCCAGGCCGACGACGTCCTGCCCCGGCAGGCCATCGAAGCCTTCTCCGGCTGTCGCCACCCGTCGGGCCTGGTTCCCAGCCGTTCGCCGGCGAGCAGCCTGCAACTGATTCCACCCTTTGCCTTGTGGTGGGTGCAGATGGTGCACGACCACGCCCAGTGGCGCACGGATGCCGCGTTCGTGCGCGGGCAGCTTCCGACGGTGCACTCCGTGCTGGATGCCTGGTGGGGGTGGCGCAATGCCGACGGGTTGATCGAGGCGCCTGCGGGTTGGAACTTCGTGGACTGGGTTCCGGAATGGGGTTACCGCAACGGCATGCCCATGGGCGCGGATGACGGGGTCTCCGCCATCCTCAATTGGCACTATGCCTGGACGCTGCGTGTGGCTGCGGAACTTGAGGAGGGCTTCGGCGAAGCGGTTATGGCCGGACTCTACCGCCGGCGTGCGGCGGCATTGGCCGACGCCCTGACACCGAGCTGGGACGAGTCGCGCGGCCGCTGGCTGGATGCCCCCGGACACGCGGACGTGAGCGAACACGGGCAGATCCTCCCCTTGCTTTCCGGCCTGTGCGCTCCGGAGCGCGCCGCGCGCGCCGCCCGGAGCCTAGTCGAGGATCCCGATCTCGCACGCACGACCATCTACTTCACGCATTACCTGTTCGAGGCATACCGGCAGATCGGGCGCGGCGACCGGATCGCCGCCCGCATGGGATTGTGGCACGACCTGGAGTCCGCGGGCATGACCACCACGCCGGAAACGCCCGAGCCGACCCGCAGCGACTGTCATCCGTGGGGGGCTCATCCGTTGTTTCATCTCGCCGCCACGGTCGCCGGGATCAGACCGGCGGCGTTCGGTTTCGCACGTGTGGCTGTGTGCCCGGCGACCGGTTTCGGGTTGAAGCGTATGGCCGCCGCCATCCCGCATCCGCTCGGTCGTGTCGCGCTGGAAATCGAACGTTGCGGCGCATCCTGGCGCGGACAACTCGAGGTGCCGGTCCCGGCGACGACACCTTCGGGCGAGGTGCCCGCCGGTACACATTCGGTCGAGTGGCCAGCCTGAGCCGGGAGGTGCGTACGATCATCCAAAAGAGAAGTCGAGAGGCGCTTCTTACCTCTCGCCGACTGCGGCGGCAATCATGGCGAAGTAACCTTCATGCGGAACATATGATGGAATGCTGTTCCCGCTCCCCAGCGCATACCCGCCAAGGGTTCCGGCCCGTTCCACCATTGCCTTTGCCCGCTCGTGCACCGCAGCGGGATCCGACCTGCATATGAAATCCACATCAATCCCGCCCAGGATCGCAATCCGTTTCCCGTACTGTTCATAGGCCTGCTCCACGGGCTGAATCGTATCCTCAAATGAATGCTTTCCGTCATACTTGAGCGTGTCGATGACATCATCCATCACGCTATGCAGGTTCCCGCACGAATGCAGGATGGCCGGCGTCCCCACCTCATGCGCCGCCTCGACAATCTGCTTGTGCCATGGAAAGACGTACGCTCTCATCTGTTCCGGCGCCAGCATCGTCTGGCTCTTGAACCCCCAGTCATCATTCCCGATGATGAACCCGACCGACTTGCTCTTCACCGCATTCCGGTACATCTTCACCAGTCGCGTGCCGACTGCTTCGAACACATCACCTGCCAGTCCCGGATCGTCGGCAATCATGAAGCACATGTTCTCATAGCCCAGCAGGGACGTCACATTCTCCAGCACGCCGCCCGGCCCACACACGCCAAGCTTCATGCCTTTTGGAACCACATCGCCCAGTTTGTCCAGAAAAGCATAATCCGCCACTTCCGGATCAGGCCACTGATAGGCATCGAACGATTTCCTGTCCGTTATGACAAATCCTTCGTTCTGCGAGATCGTCTGCCCATGCTTGTGTTCCCGCTCCCTCGTCGGGAACCCCATTCCCGGCACATGCGCCACGGCATAATCATAACCGGCATTGCGATATGCCGTTACTCGCAGGATATCGTTGGCGCAGGAAACATGCGACGCCTTGACCGCGATCTCCGGCGCCAACGCAGCATGAAGCGTGTCGTTCAGAAAGAACTCGAACAGCGTCGGACGGCTGGGCCGCTCACGCCTTAGCACTTTCAGCAGGTTTCTAAAATCGGGTTCAGCTTTAACAGCGCCTTTCCAATAGGACTTCATACAAAACCCCCGTATTGTTTACCCGAAACGCCTTTACTTGATTCGAAAGTGTTTCTATAGTACCACTTTTCATTGAAGAAAGGCTTTAGATGAAACGACGATCTTGTAACCGAAACGCCGACGACCAGAAAGACCGTCAAAGCAGGAAGCGCCTGGGAATGGCGGATCCCATACCGGGAATGGAGCCGGGACAAGAACTGCTTCCGCTATTGCGTCCATACGTCAGGCATTGCGGCAACAGCCATCGCAAGGCATGGGCACTGTCATCCCGTAAACTGCTGGATTACCTGCTGGTCTATATCGCCGAAGGGTGCGGACGTTTTGTCATTGGCGGGAAGGAATATGAGGCCCGCGCTGGGGATCTCTTCTGGATCCCGCCGGATACGTGCCACGCCATGGAGGGGTTTCCCCCGGAAATGCACTGCCCTTACATTCACTTTGATCTCGTATACCGCGCTGACCACAGTCATTGGGACTTCAGCATTCCCGAAGGCATGACGGATCTCGCGCCGGAACTAATGCCGCTCATGCATCCGCCGCTCCACCACGAACGGCTCGACTCGCTCACCGGCCGGATAAGGAACTATACCAACCGTCGCGTTGGCCAGCTCATGCAGGACGTCTGCATGGAGGCGGCGAGGGCACAGCCTTTCACGGGAATCAAGATGTCGGGCCTGATGATGGAGATCATCGCCGAGATGTTGCGCGGGCAGGAGCAGGTCTTTTGCGAACACCAAGCCCATATGCCGCTTCTCGAAAAGACAGCCGACCTGATGATCAAGGAATGCGCAGCACCCCCGCCCCTTCACGAGCTGGCCCGGCGCTGCGGGCTTTCGGTCAGCCAGTTTCGGCATCTTTTCGGGCAATGCTACGGATGTTCGCCTCGCAAATACATCCGCCGGGCACGTCTGCACAAGGCAAAGGAGCTGATGACGAGCACATCCATGACACTCTCTGAAATCTCCTCGCTGCTGGGATTTGAAACCGTCCACAGTCTTTCGCGCGCATTCAGCGATGAGGAAGGTATTTCACCATCTGAGTATCGGCATTACGCCTCCGTCCGCACTCGAGTCGAAGGGCGCATAACCCCGTACAAGGCTTGAAAGCGTTCCTGTCCGCCGCATTCCAGGTACAGGCGCTGGATTGCACGGGTCATGGTTGGCTAGGAGAACCCGAGCGCCTGGGGGTGGCTACAGGAACCTCATGCAGATCATTCCTTCTGAACGCACGTCCCGCTGACGCCGCTGGCCGCGGGGTCGTCGGGTTGGCCGCCGCCCACGAAAATGCGGAACTCGCCGGGCTCGATGAAGGCTGTGCCATCGTCGGCGCGACAGGCGAATTGGTCCCTCTTAAGTGTAAAGCTCACGACCCGGCTCTTGCCGGCCGCCAGATGGATCCGGGCGAACCCCTCCAGGTGATGTCGCGGCACCGGCACGGAGGCCTCCACGTCCTTGACGTAAAGCTGGACCACCTCGTCCCCGTCACGCCGGCCCGCGTTGCGAACACGCACCGTGACGCGCACACGCCCCTGCTTGTCGGGCTTGCCGATCTTCAGGTTGCTGTACACAAACTTCGTGTAGCTCAGGCCGTAGCCGAAACGGTAGAGCGGTTCAATCTCGGCATAACGGTAGGTGCGGCCTTTCATTGAGTAGTCGCGGAAATCGGGCACATCCTCGAGCCGCTTTGGGAACGTTACCGGCAGGCGACCGGACGGATTCGTGTCGCCGAAGAGCGCGCGACCGACGGCGCGTCCACCCGCCTCGCCGGGATACCAGGCCATGACCACCGCATCGCAATGCTCATGGGCCCACGTCAAGTCAATCGGGCCGCCGCCGAGAACAACGGCCACGACCGGCAGCCCAACCTGACAGGCGGCCTCGATCATGGCCTGCTGGTGGCCGGGCAGGCGAAGCTGAGTACGGTCGCCGCCGTCGCCTTCCTCGCCCTCGATTTCCGGCGAGAAGCCGACAAAGACCACGATCGCCTCGCATGGATGGAACCACCACTTGAGTCCTTCCACCGTGATGGGCGTGCCGCCGACGAGGTCGCACCCCTTGATGTACGGAATGTTCACGCCGCCACCGGCCGCGTCGACCAGTCCGGTGAGTAGCGTGGAGACATCGCGCGGGAAGCCGGCGTAGTTGCCTAGCAATGCGGTGGCGTCGAGCGACAGAGGGCCACAGACACCGATGGACTTGATCGTGTTCCGGTCGAGCGGCAGCACGCCGTTGTTTTTCAGCAGCACGAGCGAGCGCTCGGCGCTTTCCAGCGCCAGCGCGCGGTGGCGCCGGGTGGCGAATTTCGATCTAGCCGCCCGCCGGGTGCGGCTCCGTGCTCAGTGCGCCGAGTTGGACCCGGCCCTTTACTTCGGGCGGCATCGGCCGCGGAGGTTTCGGATTGGCCTTCTGCTCTTTCGTCCACTTCTCCGCCCACTTCCAGAAGCCGGGATCCTTCTCTGCCGCCAGCGCGGCGAGCTTCAAGCATCGCGGCACCCAGTCGCACGCGGAATGGTGATAGATCCCCGGATTGCCGGCGTTACGGATGGCACCCGCGAAATCCCGTGCGCCGAGGGCGGCAGCGGCCATCTCACGTTCGCTCATCAAGTCATCGGGGTTTGTCCTGGCCACAATAAAATCCCGGAGCGCTTTCGACGGGAAAAGCCGCAAGGCCGGAGTCAACATTTGGTCCGTGTTGCATGCGACGTCGTGACACTCCCCTTCGACCTCGGCGTGGTCGCCGCGCGGCCCGCGCGTGAACACGTGGTTTGGCAAGAAGCCCGGCGTACGCACCGTGCGCAGGAACCAGTTGAGCGAGCGCTCGGCCGGCGTGCCGTACTTCTCGTGCCAGTTGATCTGGTACGCCTCCAGCAGGATCGCCACCGGAATGATGAACTCCCGCGAGATTGGCGCGAAGCAACTGACAATACCACACGGTTCCAGCTTGTTGTCAGCGAGGCCATCCGCCGCCTCGAGGATGACATCGCGCAGCCGGCGGTTGCCGGTGACGTAGTAGTCCATCGCGATCCCGCCGACATTGGAGTGCGACCGGTTGAGTCCGTTGTGCCAGACGTGCGGACCGTGATAGTGGATGCAACCGACGTTCTCTTCGTGATTCGGAAAGGCATGCACGAAGCTGGTGTCCGCCGTGGCGCGCGAGGCGAGCTGCGCCCAGCGCAGATCGCAGCGCCGACCGCTGCGCAGGAACTGGCTCCAGACCCACTGCACGCTGTCGGCGGCCTCGTTGCCGAAGGGGCCGATGTAGCGCAGCGCCTTTTCCGGTTCGTCGCTGTTGATATAGAGGTTGTGCACCGCGTCCGGACACGAGGGCGCATGCGCGTTGATCATGTGCCCATACATGAACATGCCGTAGCGTCGCGCGCGCTGGATCGGTTTGACGTGGATGCGCTCGTGGAACGCCGTCAGCTCCCGGTCCAGCTCCTCGAACTGCGGGTGACCGGCAGGCAGGAAGGGGCCGAACACATCGGTGCCGCACAGGTAACCGGGGTCCACGATGCCAGCCAAGGGTTCCTGCACGGTGGCGCCGAAGGCCGCCGCATCAGCCGTAGGGATCTGCCCCTCCGCAAAACGCAGCACGATTTCGGTCGTCTTGGCCGTGCCAATACCGGTGAACGGTCCCATGAAATCGTTGTAGCTCATCTTCCGCCCTGGCGCGAGGCGGGCCATCACGTCTTCAATCCATTTGACGTCGTCCGTCCAGAACTGCTTCAGCGACAGTGGCGCGGTCGGGTTCTCGGCCAGCAGGCGCTTGATCTTTTCCTCATCGCGCGTGCCGCGGAAATCGATTGGCGGCTCATCGAACGGCGACAGGAAGCTCAGCGGTTGAGGTGCGTCTTCCGGCCAGATGCGGATGTCTATGCCGGCGGACGACACGGCGAACCCCTTCGGATACTCCTGCCAGAAGTCGCGAATGCCGGCCACCACGCTCGCTTCGGGGCCGCTGAGGCTGGCCCATCCCAGCGACTTGGCACCAGCGCCAAAGGGCTGATCGTTTAACCGGGCGGCATAGTGCAGGTCGTCCGACTGCAGGATCGAAAGCTGGCCGGAGGTGGTGTTGGCGGAATTCGGACGGTCGCGAACATGATCGCATCCGATGGCGCCCATGGTGGCATAGCCGTTTACGTCGGGGGTCAGATTGCGGCTGGCGTGCGCGGTCGCCCCTTCTCCGCCCACCGCGGCCACGGCACCGTCGCCCGTCTTCGCAAACACTTTCAGACCGATGGCCTTCAATTGTATGCGGGTCGGGTCCTGGTCAAAAACGAACGTGTGGAAGATACGCAGGTCGGCTTTGCCGGCATAGAGGTGAATGCGCAACTTATACGGACAGAAGCGCAGCCCTTGGGCGGAATAGAGGTGCCCGGTGACCAGCAGGCAGACGCGCAGCGCCCCCTGTTCCTCCACGACAATTCGCGGCGCCGGACAAATCCCCTCCGAGGTGTAGAGATTACCGTGCTGGTCCTTCATGTAGAGCAGCAGCCCGGCCCCCTGCCACACGTCACGCCAGCCATCCGCCGTCTTGATCTGGCAACCGGCGAAGGGCGAGGTGTTCTCGCGCAGGCGCCAGCGCTCGTAGTCAGCGCGCATCTTGAGCCGCAGGACGCCGGTATCCACCGTCAGAATGCCGTTGGCAGTGGCAATGGTCATGGCGGCGGTCGCGTCGGACCGGTCCGACTTGTCCGACGGGTCAGACTCATCCGAGGATTTCGCCGACGCCGGATACTCCAGAAAGACCGCCTCACCGTCCACAGCGGGATCGGCCTGAATATCGGCCAGCAACCACTTCACGTCCTTCAGATCCTTCTTCCATGTCGTCATGACGGAAGTTTGCAAGGGAAGCTCGCGGCCATCGGCCGTGACCGCACGCAGGTGCGAGCCGGAGGGAAACGCTCCCTCGGCGAAGGACACGCCGAAGGTCATCGGTTCTTGGGCATAGCGCACGCCGGACTCACCGACGAGTGTGACGGGGATACGTTGCTTGTGATCACGCATGGACGGCACTCCTGTTTTGTCTTGCGTCGTATCATACCGTTTTTCAATGATTGCTGTCCATCCCCACCTGCTGCCATCGCAGGGGGTCCGTCCCCGCGCAAACGCCGCTCTATGCGTTTTGCCATTATCACACTTCGCGAAGTGTGATAAACGATGCAAAACAAACAACTCCCGGTCTTGCCCCGCAGCCCCGCTCGTGGTATTGTTAATTCTTTGCGTCGGCGGATAGTCCGCCGTGCGTAATTTTTTGCGAGACCTACCGATGAAATTTGTCATTGCCTCGGATCATGGCGGCCTTTCCGTGAAGACCAGCGTGGCCGTGCGCCTGGCCGCCCGCAGTCTGGAGTTTGAGGATCTCGGGACGTGCTGCACGGGTAGCGTGGACTATCCTGATCTGGCCGTGAAGCTAGCCGAGCGGATTGTCGAGGGGAGGGCCGATCGCGGCGTGCTGGTCTGCACCACCGGCATCGGCATGTCGATCACGGCGAACCGCTTCAGCGGTGTCCGCGCCGCCCTGTGCTCCACCCCGGAGCAGGCGTTCCTCTCGCGCAGCCACAACGATGCGAACGTGCTGGTGCTCAACGGGCAGGCAATCCCTGCCGTGAACGCCGCCATTCTGGACGCTTGGCTCGACACGCCGTTCTCCCGCGATCCCCGCCATGTCCGCCGCATCGCCAAGCTCGAACGGGCCGGCCGGCTGGCCGAGGTCTCCCATCTGGCCCAGGCCGATCCCGAGATCCACGCGACCGTCGTCGCGCAACTCGGACAGGAAGACACGACCATCAATCTGATCGCCTCGGAAAACACGGTCACTCGCGCCGTGCGCGAGGCGTCGGGATGCGTCCTCACCAACAAATACGCCGAGGGCTATCCCGGCAAGCGCTGGTATGGCGGTTGCGGCCCCGTCGATGCCGCCGAAAATCTGGCCATCGAACGGGCCAAAGCCCTGTTCGGCGCCGACCACGCCAATGTCCAGCCCCACTGCGGCAGTTCCGCCAACATGGCGGTCTATTTCACGGCCCTAAATTTTGGCGACACCATTCTCGCGATGTCGCTCGATCAGGGCGGACATCTCACGCACGGCAGCCCCGTCAATTTTTCGGGCAAGCTCTTCAAGATCGCCGCCTACACGGTCTCTCCCGAAACCGAGATGCTGGACTATGACGTTATCGCCCAACAGGCGCTCGCCTGCCGGCCCAAGCTGATCGTGGCTGGCGCCAGCGCCTATCCTCGCGTCCTCGATTTCGCCCGTTTCCGCGCCATCGCCGATGCCTGCGGCGCGCTGCTGATGGTGGATATGGCGCATATCGCCGGCCTGGTCGCGGGTGGCGCCCACCCCTCGCCCGTGCCGTTCGCCGACTTCGTCACCACCACCACGCACAAGACCCTCCGCGGTCCGCGCAGCGGCATGGTGCTCTGCAAGGCCGCCTACGCCCAGGCGCTCGACAAGACCGTTTTTCCCGGACTTCAGGGCGGTCCGCTGCAAAACATCACCGCCGCCAAGGCCGTCTGCTTCGCCGAGGCGATGCGGCCTGAATTCAAGACGTATGCCGCCCGGATTGTCACCAATGCACGCACCCTCGCTGCGACCCTGGCCGGCCGGGGCTTCCGCCTCGTCTCCGGCGGCACCGACAACCACCTGATGCTCGTCAACGTCGCAGCGAGTGGACTCACGGGCAAGGCCGCCTCCGCCGCCCTTGACGCCGCCGGGATCATCTGCAACAAGAATAGCATCCCGTTCGACACCCACAGCCCGTTCGTCACCTCTGGCATCCGCATCGGCACGGCCGCGGCTACCACCCGCGGCATGGGCGATGCCGAGATGACCCGCATCGGCAACTGGATCGCCGCCATTCTCTCCGACATCGACAACACCTCTCTGCAGGCGCGCATCCGCGCCGAAATCGTCGATTTTACCCGTCCGTTCCCCATACCCTGAACCTCGTGAAAGGAGCTTAATGAAACACCTGATTGACGCCCTCCTGATCCTGACCACCCTGTCCGTGGCGGGATGCTTCAATAACCGCGAGGCCCCTCGCCGCCTAGTCACCTGCACGACCCTGGAAGCCGCAACCGCGCAGCGCGACGGGGTCGGCGAACTGGACCTGCATGGCCAGACGTTCGACACGCTCCCGTCAGAAATCGCCACCTTCTCCAAGCTGGAGCGCCTGATTTTGCGTGACGCCCGCATCACGAACGGCTTCGAACCGCTCGCTCGCTCGCGCAGCCTGCGCATGCTCGATCTCTCGGGGATGCAGCTCGCCGAGATCCCCGCCGCCGTGTTCGCCCTCTCCGGCCTTGAACACCTCTATTTCGTCGGCAATACCGCCACCAACCTCACCGCCGATTTTTCCCAACTGTCGGCCCTCACCTACCTCAATCTGGATCGGACGCCGCTCGAAGTCCTCCCCGATTCCGTCGGCGCACTCCCCCGCCTCCGCTGGCTTCGCCTGAACAACACCCGCCTCGCCAGCCTCCCCGAAAGCTTTGGCCGCCTCGCAGCCCTCGAACGGCTCTACCTGCGCAGTGCCCAGTTGCCGGAGATCCCGTCAGTCATCGGCAAACTCGCCCAGGTTGAGGATCTGTGCCTCAGCGGCAACCCGATCAGCGTTTTCCCCGACTGGCTCACCGCCCTGCCCCGCCTGCGCAACCTCGATCTCAACGACACCCGCATCGCCGCGCTTCCCGCCACCCTTCAGGCGATGAAGACACTGCGCACGCTCTCCCTGTCGCGCTGCCCCATTCCCGATGCCGAGAAGGCCCGCATCCGCGAAGCCCTTCCCGCCTGCCACGTCACCTTCTGATCACCGATCACCGGCACCCATGACCTTCCTTCCCCAGGCGATTCCCGACGTCCTCCTGATCACGCCGCGCGTGTTCAGCGACAGCCGCGGATTTTTCATGGAAACCTTCCAGGCGTCCGCGCTTCGACAGGCGGGACTTCCGGTTCATTTTGAGCAGGACAACGAATCCTGCTCGCGGCGCGGCGTGCTGCGCGGTCTGCACTATCAGCTTTCGCCGCAGGCTCAGGGCAAGCTGATTCGCGTCGCTCGAGGCCGTGTGTGGGATGTCGCCGTTGACATCCGTCCCGGTTCGCCGACCTTCGGAAAATGGGTTGGCGCCGAGCTTTCAGCCGTCAATCACGCCATGCTCTGGATTCCACCCGGTTTCGCTCACGGATTCGTGGCGCTGGAGGACGACACCCTCTTTCTCTACAAGTGCACCCGTCCCTACGCCCCCGCCGCCGAACGCGGCATCCGTTGGAATGATCCCGACCTCGCCATCGCCTGGCCCGACTGCGTCTCCTGCGTGTCGGCCAAGGACGAAGCCCTACCCCTCCTGCGCGATGCTCGGGACGCTTGATTTGTGTGTGGGTATGTGGATGTGTGGGTGTGTGGGTATGTGGGTGTTGGATGTTGGATGTTGAGTGTTGAGTGTTGAGTGTTGAGTGTTGAGTGTTGAGTGTTTCTCACCCATTCACTTGCGGCGCGGCGGGGACGCCGCCGCCCTACCCGCTCCGCGCATTCCCTACTTCCTTCGGCGCGGCGAGACGCCGCCGCCCTACCCGCTTTCGCGCTTTTCCTGCGGCCCGAACGCTGAAAACGACACAGCCTCGTCACACGTGACGAGGCTGTGTCGTGCTGCTCAATTCGGAACTGCGCTACGGTGTGACCTCCATGCGTACCCGGTAGAAGCCAGCAGGACGCTTACTCATGTCTTTCACCAGATCAAACGCGCCAGTCTTCGCCGTCGACGGAACATTTGCCACCCACTCCCACCTCGGTGTGTCTAGGGAGTCGGTCCGTTCCAGAACATACTTCACGGGTTTCATGAGCGGCGCCGCCTCCTGCTTGCTGCCTCCAGCGGCGTCAGCCACCGATTTCAACTCCCAGTTCAGCTTATTGTCACCACCCATGCTGGTGATGCGTAACTGGTCGGCGGACATTGCGTCCAAACCCAGCGCGGGTTCAAGCGTGTCGATGATGCCGTCTTCGTCCTTGTCGCTGTCTTTGGTGAGACCCAGAACGCCCAGCCAACCGAGGTCGCTGGTCTTGGGCTTGCCAACCACGGTGTCAACCCCCATCTGCATGACGGGCGTTCCGACCAACCCGCCAGTCACTTTATACTCATACGAATCCGATATCCCATCCTGATCCGTATCGACCGCACAGATCATGACCCTGACCGTAGGCGCTTCCGCCCCCTTGGCGGCCTTTATCATCAGCGGCTGGAAGTGCCACTTCGACAGGGTGTTGATGGAGCGGTAGTAGCCCCACGACTCCCAGCTCGCGCGGGAATTGTCCGTGCTCTGATCCATGTAGGCCGCGATATAGTAGGACTTCTGGTCGTCCAACCCGTTCAACGTGACGGTCACGGGGAAGGCGCTTACATTCAGCCGTGTTCGTTGCACGACCGGCAGGTCGTTCAGCGAACCGGTCTCGAAGGCTTGCACCCGGATGCACGCATTAGATGGCACATTATTACTCGCCACGTTAACGCGCACGTTGATGCTACCCCGCATCTGGACCGTGTCGCTCAGGTTGACCCGAAACGTCTCAAGGCTCGAATACGCGCTGATGCTGCTGGGATGAGTCGAGACGGCAGTAACCAGCCGGGGCTGAAACGCCCGCACACGCCAGCGGAACGCCGCATTCGTCAGCGCTCCGTTTCCGCCGTTGAGGGCCGGCACGATGTCACCCCAGTGAATCGGCGGCGACCACACGCGCTCACCGTCTGCGTTGCGCATCTGTGGTGCGGCATTGGTCCCTGAACTGTACACCACCTCCTCGAGAGCGGCGTTCGTCGTCAGTATTTGCAGTTCGAATGCCGATGCCGAGGGGGACATGTTCCACGTGAATTCCGGCCGCGGATTCCATATCTCGATCCCGATCGGTCGCACCGCAACCGGTGTCGGCAAAGTGGTACCCGCATAGAAGTTGGTAATGTAGCTGCCGCTTTTGACGTTGTCAATCCGCAGCTCGTAGATGCTATTCGTGCTGATCGGAATGACCGGCTCTCCCCAGATCTGTCCATTCCAATCCAAGCCGGGGTTTCCGCCGCCCACCGCGTTGGGATCCAATATGTCACCCTCATGGAGCCAGTTACGCGGCCCGCGGATGTACTTGGAAAAGACCCTCGTGAATACGACATTAGTTCCGGCCCTCGTGATCCGTCCGATTTCGACGCTATGCAATTCAGACCCGGTGATCGATACCACATTCGACACCGGCGGGAGGACCACCACGACTCCCGTGCCGACCAACACCGGGGGCGGCACCGTGATCGACAACGACTCCAACTTCAGCCGTAGGAAGCCGTTGACCGGCTTGTCGCCGAGAGTGAAGGATAATTTGTTCTCATCCCAGCCCACATCATACGGGAAGCGGTCAGCCAGGCCGGCCGGCTCGCCCGTATCCCACTGCTGGTTGCCGTTCACGTCGATGAAGGCGAAGAACCAGTTGTTCCCTTGGCGCAGCCGTCCGTTCATGGTATTGTTCGGAATCCTATTGGTCGCCACCACATCCCCTAGGGCGTTGGTCGCCAGCGCGAGAAGATTGGTCGTAATGGTGACCGGATAATTAGCAGGATAAGGAGCAGGATCGGCATACACGAACGTCGCGTCAGGATTGCCGTCCATCGCCCGGTGGCTGTAGGCCAGCACCACCACCGAGCCCCGGAGCAACCCGGGATAGTGCAAGGCGACGGACACCACCTCTGGCATCGGTCTGGTCAAACTCTTATCCGGTCGCGTGATCACACCAGACTTCGCCTCATAACGGGCCTCCGACCAGTTGTCCCACCCGTCTTCATCCCAATCCCATAGCGAGTCGTAGCGCAGCGACGTTGCGACCGCTTCGGCG
>JBIJDW010000195.1:0-6306 GCA_044343885.1 Kiritimatiellia bacterium | reverse complement strand
CCAGAGGGGTCCGCGTCGCCGTTCCGGTCGCGTCCGATTGTACCAGGCGGTGCAGAGGTGCTGGAAATGGCGCATAAACCAACTCACATCCCTCAGCCGGCCGGTCCACTCCCGGCAGATCGCCGTTCCGGGTCTGATTTCACGCTTCCCCCGGTGGAACGCCGCATAACGGGCGGCGGCATCCTCTTCCGAAGGCGCCTCCAGCGGCGCCTGCAAGATAATGTGGAAGTGATTGGACATGAACGTGTAAGAGACAATCCGCACCGTATAAAACGCCGCCAGCCGCTTGAGCATTCGTACAAACATCTCTTTTTCGGCGTCGCCGAATGGCCGGTCAGCTCTCGTTCCCACAGTCCGGTTGTAGCAGTGGTGCCACGTATCCTGATAATCGCGGATTACAAGGGACAGACCATTTGTTGTATCTACCGTGAATCGGGCGTTCCGATAGAAGCCTTCACGCAAGATTGGTATGTGCAGGACATTAAAGTCGCTACAGTCATTCACCAGTATATCATTGATCAGCCAAGGAAATTATTGCGACCCGGCAGACCACCAGTTGAAATAGCGATAGGCGATGTTTTAAGTTCCCCCTAATGTGCATCTGAAGAAGGAGGCAGTCATGCGTATGCGAGAAGTCATCGGAACACACATCTTTCCAGCACTATTTATGGGTATGGTCTTTTGCTGTACGGAGGGGATTTGTGTGCCAGACACAACAAATGAGAATCAAACCGTTAAAATTTCTGGTCTGTATGACAATAAATCAATTGGTTTCGTGCTTGACGATGTAACCAAAGCTTATGGTATTAAAATTATTGGTGTGTATGGTAGCGCTGACAGTGGGCGCACAATTTATGTGAAGGATAAAACACCTGCGGAATTCTTTGATGTCGTGCGAACTACTTTTTCAAATTATTCTGTGACGCAGGATGTGAATTCCGGTTACTGGTTTGTTTGTCCGACCGATGGACAGGGCGCTGTATTTCAACAAAATGCTTATTTGCCGAAGTTTCGCGACAGCACGCCGGTGCAAGCGTTGCAGGCTTGTATGCGTATCATTTCGAATTCCTGGCAGATTGCTAATTGGGGGGCTGAGATGGATCCGTTGATGGAAGAAAAATGGGGGTTTGCTGCGTATCGGGGGACGATTGCTAGGCATGAAGCACTACACTATCCCGGACATGCCATGTCCTGGACGGGCACTTCAGGACCATTGTGGGTTTCTATTGCGCAAATACTAACAAATCTTCCTGCTACGCATATGAATGTACATGTGCTCACCTCCGCACAGATCCGGGATACTGTTTCCCCCACATCGTCAGAAACAAACTACTTCTGGACAATTGGCAATAATCCTGATTATTTAAGAGCGACAGACCAAAAGATAGCCTCCGCGATTCGAAGGCCCATTTCTGAACATGGGGATTCCAGCCTTTTGGCTGCGCAGTTGGCTCGCATGGATGAAACACGTTTTCAAAAAATATACGAAATGCTGGATTGGAATACTAATAACATTGTACAAGTAATTATGTCGGCAATGAGCGATCCCCTTAAACGATATTCCGATGTTTCTATCAGAATCGCCTTGCATAATATACATCGAATGAATGATCCAATGACTCCTATGGAAATTCTTTTAGACAATTGTTACTCCAAGGAGATTCAAACCTATATTACTTCTGTGATTACGAATGAGGAGTTGCGTTGGAAGAGCCGCGTGTTCTCTACGGTGAAGCGGTCTCCACTTAGCATAACTGATGAGCAATGGAAAGCCTGGCTAACGACATTGGCGGAAGCCAAGGAGTATGATCATGAAAAATATATTTGGCAGTTTCGTTCCGTTACTAACGCGAATATCTTGGAACAAGTGCGCAAGAGTTCTCTCAAAATGTATGCTGCGCGGTATGATTTTTCATTGCCTGTTGTGCCCAGCCGTGAGATTAATGAAAAAATCAGGCAAGCGCATCTTAGATTCCTGAATATAGATACGAATCGTTCATTTGATTGGGTTAAAGATGTAGTCGCGCATAAAGATGATAATAGGGATTACAGTTGGCCCGATTTTCGAAGATCCCTCCCAAAAGGAACAAATAGTCCTGTACCCGCTCGCTCAACTCCGATCGGCGCAAGTGAGTAACGGCGGCATCTGAAGGAGACAGAGATATAGCATCCGTATGCAGCGGGGATCAGTAGGCGCTGGAAGGGTCCTCTTTTTTTTGGGATCAAAACGCCATGAACCGTAATCGCCTTCTTATATTTGTTATTCTAGCCGCCGCTGCTGGTATCGTCGCCTTCACGATCATCCGTACAAGGGCGCCAGACGTTGCGAGACGCGCGTCTGGCAAGCCGGTACCGTTGATCCAGACGCGGGTTGTGGATGGTGTGCCGGACGCTGCCACGAATCAACCCGCACAGGCCGGGACTGCTGTGATTCCTGCCGAGAAGCTTCCGGCTGGCTGGCAGGATTTTAGAACGCTTACCGAGCAGGAGCGCCTGGACCGGGTAACGGCGGCGATGGAGAACCATACGCTTCCAGCCGACGTGCTGGCGTTTTTTGAGCAGGAGATCTTCAACCGTCAGCACTGGGACGTGACTCGCAACAACATGGCCAATGCCTTGGTCTGGCAGGAGTCGCCCAATCCACGCCTGCATGAGCTTTTCGCCAAGATACTGGCGGATGAGTCCGAGAGTCCGGTCTGGCGCGATTACTGTCTTCAATTTCTCTCCGAGTGTCTGAAATCTTCATCCGATCCCGATGCCATCAAGTCTCTTCTGACACGCTACGCGCAGGGGAAGGACGGTCTGGCGGGGACGGCCATTGTGAATGTCGGATTGCAGGAAGCGGCGGGGCGGATGAAGCCGGACGAGACGTTTAGTCAGCAACTGGAGGCGCAACTGGCCGACCCGGAGGTGGTCACACCGACCAAGCTCAGCATCCTCGCGATGATCGGCAAGCGCAACGATGTGCGCCTCCTTCCGCTGGTCCGCACCTACGCCACGAACACGAACGACAGCCTTCGCCGCACCGCCATCGCCACCCTCGGTCAGATCGGCGCCCCTTCCGACCTCCCTCTGATCCGCGCCGGCCTGACCGACCCCAATCGTTCCGTCCAAATGGCCGCCGAGGCGGCGTTGAAGGCGATAAACCGGCGCAAGTAGGGCCTGCGAATTAAGATGCTGCGGCTCTGGAATCCCAGCGGGCGAAGGCGCCGCTGGGCAGCGGCAGCACATCCCGCGCGCCGGTGAGAATCATCTCGCCCGAGGCGATGCCGCCGCCCAGCCCGTCGATCGCCTGGGTCAGGACATTGGCCAGCACCACGGGCGAGAAGCCCGGCGTATGGGCACTGAGGAGCATGAAGCGCGGTCGCTCGCTCAGCACCTGGCGGCACAGGGCCAGCGTTTCGGGGAGATGACGCTCGATCTTGTAGATCTCGTCGTTCTGGCCGCGGCCGAAGGTCGGCGGATCGAGGATCACGGCGTCGTAACGCCGGCCGCGCTTGATCTCGCGGGCAAGAAATTTATGGGCGTCGTCCACGATCCAGCGGATTGGCCGTCCGGCTAGGCCGTTGATCTCTGCGTTTTCGCGCGCCCACTGCACCATCCCCTTGGAGGCGTCGAGGTGGCAGACCTCCGCGCCAGCGTGCGCGGCGGCGAGCGTCGCCCCGCCCGAGTAGGCGAAGAGGTTGAGCACCGATACGGGTCCCGCGCCAGGCTGCGGCCCGGTCGCGGCCAGGAGCGAACGAATCCACGCCCACTGCGCCCGCTGTTCGGGAAAGATGCCGAGGTGGCCGAAGTTGGTACCCGATAGCCGGAAGGATAGCCCGTCGATCATGATCGTCCACGTGTCGGGGAGCGCGCCGCGGTTGTGCCACTGATTTCCCTCTTCGCGGTCAAAGGCGGCCGTCGCCCGGCGCTCCCAATCGCGCGGCTCCAGACGAGGCGTCCAGACCGCCTGCGCGCAGGGACGCGACAGCGTCACGCTGCCGAAGCGCTCCAGCTTGCGCCCCGCTCCGCTGTCCAGCAGCTCGTAATCCGATGTCTCCGCCATATCCGGGTCAACCTTTCTTCGGATTCAACTCGGGGCGCCGCCGCAGCAGCTCCTCCACAACCGCCTCGGCGCCGCTGAAATGCCAGCCGTCGAGCTTCAGCTTGCGGCCGTCCCGCAGGCTGAGGCGGATGATTCGTTTGTCGTCCCACTGCGTCCAGTCGGCCGACGCGACCGCGTCATACGCGATCACATCAGCCGCAAACCCCCGCAGACCTGCATCGTCCGCTATAAAGCGCCGTCCCGCCTTGAACCCGACGGCGGCACACGCCGCCAGCGCCGCCAACGTCGCCAGCGCCGTCATCACAAACTGAGACTGTATCTCATGCCCGCTGCGCGCGGGCTTGTCGAGCACGAGCCGCGCCGCCTCGACCTGCTGCGCGCGGAAGAGGTCGGCCTGACCCTCCGGCGCCTGCTGGCTGCGCGCCTGTTCATTGAGCGCTTTGAGCTTGGTGAGCGTGGCATGGGGCGGCTTGATCCCTTTTTCAAGAAAGGCGCGCTCATACACCGAGACGCCGTCGTCGCCTGTGGACTTGGTCAGTTCGCCGGCAGTCATCGCACGGCCGATCAGATCCGGACGGATCTCCACGTAGCGGGCGTTCAGCCGTGGATAGCCCACCAGGCCGTCATAGAGCGACCAGCCGGCCAGGCCTAACATCAGCGCGCCGACACCCAGCATTCTGAGCGCATATTCCCGATTCAGCTTGGCTATCGCCGCCATGGTTGCGTTTCCTTTCGTAAAAATGAATGTCGTACTTTACCAGAAACCGTAGCGGCCGCAAAGCAGCACGTAGGTCCCGAGCGCAAGATTGGTCAGCCCGTGCGCTAGGGCGGCAGCCCAGATGTCGCCGGTGCGCACCGCCAGCAGCCCGTAGACCGCGCCAGCCGCCATCCCCACGAGCCAGCGGTCATGCTCGATTCCGAAAACCAGCACGACGATCCAGAACGTCGCCAGGTCCCAGCGGATCAGGGGGATTTTCCAGAACGTTTCCTGGCGGAGCCAGCGGTAAAGAAACCCGCGAAAGAAGAACTCCTCAATGACCGCGATCACCAGCGCCGAACCGGCCAATCGCGCCAAGGTCAACCCCCAGCCGCAGACCGCCGGATCATAGACCGCCCCCGCGAACCCCGGCGGCAGTTGCGGGAACAGCGCGGGATCATAATAGTCGGGATAGACGCCGGGCATCAGGATCAGCCAGCGGTGGTAAAACGCCTGCGCCGCCGGGAACGCCTGGCCGACCCACACCGTTTCGGGTAGCACCCAGAGCCCCGCCACGGCCAGCCCTGCCACGACCGCCCACAGCGCGTTGCGAAGTCGCAATGCGGGATAGATCCGCCACGGCCGCCACCACAGGAACAGCGCCGCGCAGGCCGCCGACTTAGCCGCATAGACCCAAGGCTGGGCCAGCGCCGGGAGATTGACCAGCCGCTCCGCCGCCGCCAGCGCCGCAATGCATCCGACCCACACCAGAAACGGCGCGGCGTGTCCTCGCGTCAGGCCCCGGCCCTCCTGTTGTGTGCTGTCATCCATCGTACGTTCCTTTCGCCGATCATAGGGTTCGTATCGCCTCAAACACAGCCACAACGACTTTGGACATCCGGCCATAGTCAAGCCGATCCTCCGTATCGTGCAATCACATTTCGGTACTTCCGACCTTGGGCCGGAACCATCTGAGTCTGAACAACAGCACCGGCATTCGTGAAATGGGCGGCAATGTAGTCTGCGCAGGCACCTAAATTCACCTCGTGTTCCCAGTCCCTCGGACAGTAAGTGACGCTCAGCGCAACGACATGGGACCTCAGCCGCTCGGAATCAACGGCTGCCGCCGAAGGTCGATTCCTGCGGAGCGTCGGCTGGGCCATCAAGCATCCGGCGACCGAGGCGACGCACGCAACGGCGCTTAGGACACGCAAGGCAAACACGATGCCCCGTCTCTTCATTTCATCCGGGCGAACGACACTCTTTTGATCCATAAGTGGCAAGTGTAATGCGATTTCAAATGCGGAGCAAGCGGTTTCTAATCCCTTGGCGTAATCGGTATGCCATCCGTGTATCCACGGATGAGGCATCCGAGTGAACCCGCAAATTGGCGGTTTTGCGAAAAAATAAGATGCGTGTGCCCTGCGCTCATCCCAGCGGTTCCAAATCACCCCATTCTTCGGGCCGGATTGAGGCTGGGGAAGAGCGAGGAGCGGGCAAAAGGATGTGATCAGGTGTGTTTGTTAATAACTTTTTTCTTCGGGGCGCTTTTTTTATTGCC
>JBIJDW010000194.1:0-6316 GCA_044343885.1 Kiritimatiellia bacterium | reverse complement strand
ACGTGGCCGAGCAGCAAGCGCGCAATCGGGCCGAGTCCGCATCCAAGGAGGCCGACGGCGCGATCCGCGTGGCTCAGGAATTGGCGCAGAAGAAGGCTGAAGAGGCTCGCGCCGAGCGTGAGCGCGCGCGGCTCACGGCCGAAATCGTGGTTCCCGCCAACGCCGAGCGCGAACGCGTGCTGATCGCCGCCGACGCCGAAAAGCAGAAGGCGGTGCGCATTGCCGAAGGGCAGGCCGAGGCGACGCTGGTGCAGATGAACGCCGAAGCGCGCGGCGTGCAGGCGATTCTCGACGGCAAAGCTGAGGGCTACGCCAATCTCGTCAAGGCGTGCGCGTCGGCGGAACAGGCCGCCTCGCTGCTGCTCGTGGAGAAATTGATCGATGTGGCCCGCATTCAGGCCCAGGCTATCCAGGACCTTCCCATCGAGAAGATCATGATCTGGGATGGAGGAGGTCAGCAGGGCGGATTGGGATCCCTCGGCCAGAAACTCATGGGCGCGCTGCCTCCCATGCACGAACTCGCCAAGCAGGTCGGCATCGATCTTCCCGCCTACCTCGGCAAAGCGGTCGGCCCGGCACCCGCCGCGCCTGAATCACCCGCAAAAGGCGCGTAAAGAGGAGCCGGGCACGCGATGTCTGACTGGACCGACACCATTGACGCGCTGATAGACTACCTCCGTTTCCAGCAGGAAAACGGCACGCGCGATGCGCCCTTTTCGCCCGACCTCCTCAAACGATTGGGCGTCATGACCCCCGCATCCGCCGCCGCCGTCCCGTTGCCTGCGGCCCCTCCTCCGCCTCCATCCCTACCGCCGCTTGCAGCGGATCGGCGGCCATCGACCGCCGATCACCGGCCCCCCACCCCGCCTCCCCCGCTTCCCTCCAAATCGCTGGCGGATCGACGCGCCGCGCTGGAGCGGATCGCCGAGCAGGCCGCCGCCTGTAGCCGCTGTCCGCTGGCTCAGAGCCGTACGCGGGTGGTTCCGGGGCAGGGAAACCCGAACTCACCCGAGATTCTGTTTATCGGCGAGGCACCGGGACAGGATGAGGACGCTCAAGGCCTCGCGTTCGTCGGAAAGGCGGGGAAGCTTCTGACCCAGATGATCGAAGCCATGGGATTTTCACGGGACGAAATCTTCATCGCCAACATCTGCAAATGCAGGCCACCGGACAATCGCCCCCCGTCGCCCGAAGAGATGCAGGCGTGCATCCCCTTCCTGCAGGCCCAGATCGCGGTGATCAAGCCCAAGGTGATCGTCACGCTCGGCGCCACCGCCGCCAAAGGGTTGCTCAACGCGCAAACCGCGATCTCCAAGCTGCGCGGTCACTGGACGCTTTACGGCGATATCCCGCTGATGCCGACGTTCCACCCGGCGTACCTGCTGCGATTCCCGCCCGCGAAACACGACGCCTGGAGCGACCTCAAGAGCGTCCTGAAGCGACTGGACAGGCCGGTCCCGCAACAAAATAAAAACCCCACTGTGACGTAGCGGCGTAAGCTCTTCGACCTCGCTTGTCAAGGTCGGGACTCGTTTCCTGCGCTTCGTGTCATCCGATTCCGAAGAACCGGCGTCCAACCCGCGCCGTCATTGAGCCCCTGGTTACCATGTAGGTCAGAGATATTCCGCCAATTCGCGTTCACAGCAGGGTCGATTTCAACTCCAGTGGATCATTTGTCGCGAATGTCTACCCGTAGGTTTTCCTTCAACGAACCCATGATCTTTTCAACAGCCAGATTGACCTCATCGTCGGTCAGTGTCCGGCTCGGCGACCGGAACTCCATCGCGTAAGCCATGCTGCGCATGCCGCTCCGGTCGTCCTTAGGAATAAAGATATCAAATAACTCAACGGAGGTCAACTCTTTCGGCGCCCCTTCCCGGATCGACGCCACCACATCGGCGTGGGTCACGGAGGCGGGCGCCCGGAAGGCCAGATCACGCCGAATGGCGGGAAATGCGGGCACGTCGACGAGCGCGCGCTGGCGGAAACAATTCGCCAGCAACGGCCCGGCCCGCAGCTCGGCCACGGCCAGTGGCGCCGTCAACCGCCACTGGTGCCGCACGGCCGCGCTGACCGCGCCCAGCAGCCCAACCGTCTCGCCGTTCAACAGCAACTCGGCCGCGTAGCCCGGCTCCATCGCCGGATGGTCGCACGCGCGCAGCGTGATCGCCCCCGCATGAAGCGTCCGCGCCACGGTTTCGAGCGCCCCTTTGAGCCACAGCATCGCCTCGTCGTTGGATACCGCCCGCCGCGTGTCGAGCGCCATCCGCCCCATGGGGCCGAGCAGCCCGATCGAGACGCGATCTTCCTCGCACGGCTTGCCGTCGGCATCGCGCCAGAAGACACGCCCCATTTCGAACAGGGCACAAGCGGCGACCTGGCGCGAGGCGTTGCGTCCGAGCGTCCCCACCAGTTGAGGCAGCAGGCTGTCGCGCATCACGGCGTAATCGGCGCTAACCGGATTGGGCAGCACCAGCCGCCGCGCCGCCGCGCGCGTGTCGAACCCGTCCAGTTCGGAGGCCGACAGAAAACTGTAGTGCATCGCCTCGCTGAACCCGATCCCTGTCAGGGTCGCGCGGCACCGGGCGCGCGCCCGGAAGAAATCGTCGTTGTCGTTGGAAACGACCGCCGTCGGCGCCGTGTTGGGGATCGCGTCCAGCCCGTTCATCCGGGCGATCTCCTCGATCAGATCGGCCTCCAGATCGACGTCGCAACGCCAGCCCGGTATGCGGAAGGTCGCCGACGCCTCGTCGCGCGCCACCGTCTGAAAGCCAAGCCGTTCCAGAATCGCAACCATCCCGGCGTCGTCGAGCGTCACGCCAATCACCTCGCGGGCACGGCGGAACCGGAGCACAACCGTCTTCACGCCGGTTGGCCGATGGTCGATGTCCAGACATCCCTTGGCCACCGTCGCCCCGCCCAGTTCGGCCAGCAGTGCCACCGCCCGCCGGCTGCCCCAGTCGGCGAGATCGCCGTCAACCGTCCGCTCATAGCGGTGGGACGACTCGGTACGCACCCCCAGCCGGGTCGCCGTGCGCTTGATCGCAGGCGCCGCGAAGGTGGCGCTCTCCAGCAGCACCTGCGACGTGCCGACGGCGATCTCGGTGTTCGCGCCCCCCATCACACCGGCCACGGCCGTTGCCCGCGCCGCGTCGGCGATCACCAGCATCTCCCCGTCCAGCGTCCGCTCGATCCCGTCCAGTGTCCGAATGGTCTCGCCCGACTTCGCGCGGCGGACGATGATCGTTCGCTCCGCCAGCGTGGTGTAGTCAAACGCATGCAGCGGCTGACCGCATTCGAGCATCACAAAATTGGTCACATCGACGATCAGGCTGATCGGCCGCACGCCGCACGCTTCCAGGCGGCGGCGCATCCACTCAGGCGACGGCCCATCGGTGATCCCCGTCAGCACCCGCGCCGTATAGCGCGGACACTGCACCGGATCTTCAATCACCACACGGGCGTATCCCGCCACCGGCTCACCGGTCTCGGCAAAGCGGATCTCGGGCAGGCGCAGCGGCCGCTTCAAGACCGCCGCGAATTCGCGGGCGATGCCGATCATCGACAGGCAATCGCTCCGGTTCCAGGTGATCTCCAGATCAAACACCGTCTCCGGCGGCGGCAGCACCTCGCGCATCGGCGTGCCGGTTTTGAGCGCCGGATCGAGCACCAGCAGCCCTGCGTGCTCGTTTGACAGTTTCAATTCACGGGCCGAACAAAGCATGCCGAACGACTCCACGCCGCGGAGCTTGGCCTTCTTGATCGCGAAGCCGCCTTCGGGGACGATCGCGCCGACGGTCGCCAGCGGCACCTTCAGGCCCGCCGCACAATTCGGCGCGCCGCACACGATCTGCAGCTCGCGCGCGCCGTCAGAGACGGTGCACACGTGCAGATGGTCGGAATTCGGATGCGCCGTGCAGGTCAGCACCTCGCCCACCACAAAGTGGTCGTCCAGCGCCGCCCCCACCGTCTCCACGCCCTCCACCTCGATCCCCGAAAAGGTGAGCGCGTCCGAAAGCGCCTTCACGCTCAGATCCGCCACATCCACATACTCATTCAACCAACTGATCGGTACTTTCATGATTCATCCTCTTATCAGGCGAACTGTCCCAGAAACCGCACGTCGTTTTCGTAGAGGCTGCGGATGTCTTTGATGCCGTACTTGATCATGGCGATCCGTTCGACGCCCATGCCGAAGGCGTAGCCGTACACCGACTCGGGGTCATAGCCGACGAAGCGGTAGACGCGGGGGTCCACCATGCCGGCGCCAGCGATCTCGATCCACCCGCTCATCTTGCAGACCCGGCATCCCTGGCCGCTGCAGACGTGGCAGGAGAAGTCCACCTCCACGCTCGGTTCGGTGAAGGGAAAGAAGTGCGGGCGGAAACGGACGCCCACATCGGGGCCCATCATCTCCCGCGCGAAATGGGCGAGCGTCGACTTGAGGTCGGCCAGCGAGACCGGCCGCGTGTCGACGTAAAGCCCCTCCACCTGATGGAAGTTGGCGCTGTGCGTGGCGTCGGTCGTGTCGCGGCGGTAGCAACGCCCCGGCGTGATGATCCGCACGGGCGGCTGGTGGCTGGTCATGACCCGGATCTGCACAGGCGAGGTCTGGGTGCGCAACAGCCGGTCGTCATCCAGCCAGAACGTGTCGGCGGCGTCCATCGACGGGTGGTGCGGCGCGGTGTTCAGTGCGGTGAAGTTGTTGAATGTGTTTTCAATGTCCGGCCCGTCGGCGACGGAGAACCCCAGCTTGGCGAAAATACTCGCGACCGCCTCGATCACCTGCGAGATCGGATGCGCCGCGCCCGTGCCGTGCCACCGTCCCGGCAGCGAACCGTCAAAGGCTGGCCCCCGCGTGACCGGCGTCGCCAGCTCCGCCTTGCGCGCCTCCAGCAAAGCCTCCAGATCGACGCGCCAGGCGTTGAGCTGCTTGCCAAACGCCGGACGGTCCTCCGCCGGCACGTCCTTCATCTGCTTCACCAGCGCCGGGATCAGCCCGTTCCGACCGAAGTAGCCGACCCGCACCTGGTCCAGCGCGGCGAGATCCGCCGCGCCCGCCGCCGAGGCCATCGCCTCCCCGCCCATCTTTTCCAGTTCTGCCAACGTCATGACGCACGCTTCTTTCATCAGTGACCCATTACGAAAGGATGAATCATACCATGTAACTCGCGCCGGGTAAAAAGTTTTGTGGACAGACGTTGGAAGGGGGTGCGATACTGACGCCATTCCTGATCCCGAGGAGCTGACTCATGAAGGTTGTGACCTACATCGGCACGTATACCGACGCGACGCAGACGGGAATCCATATTCTGGAGACCGACACCGAGACGGGCGCGATCCGGCCTGTCGGCGAGGTTCGCGGGATGGTCAACGCCACCTACCTCGCCCGTTCCAAAAAACGCCCCGTCCTTTACGCCGTCCAGGGGGTTCCGACCCTAGGACCGCCCGCCGCCCGCGCGGGCTTCGTCGCCGCCTACCGGATCAGCGGCACCACGTTGACGCCGCTCAATCACAAGCCGGTCACGGCCACCGTCCCCTGCCATATCTCGCTCGACGCCGATGAGACGGCCCTGGCCTTCGCCGAATACGCCCATGCCGTATCGGGTTATTGCGACCTGAATTCCGACGGCTCGTTCGCCGATACCCCTCCCGTGACCGTCACCCACGCAGGCAACGGCCCCGACGTCATCCGCCAGGACAAGGCCCACGCCCACTGCGTCCGCATCACGCCCGACGGCCAATTCCTCTGCATCGCCGATCTCGGCTTGGATCGCGTCCTGGCCTACGACTGGTCTCGCCGCCGGGACGGGCTTTCCCCCGTGGCAGCCCTGACGATCACGGCCGCGCCCGGCGCCGGCCCCCGCCACCTGATCTTCCATCCCAACGGCCGTTTCGCCTTTCTCCTGAACGAGATCAACAACACCCTCACGTCGCTCCGCTATACAGGCGACGCCTTCATCCCGCTGCACACGCGCAGCACGCTGCCAGCGGACTTCCACGCCTTCAGCAAAGCCTCTGCGCTCAAATGCTCGGCCGACGGCCGGCGCCTGCTCGCCTCCAACCGCGGCCACGACAGCATCGCCGCGTTTGATGTCGACCCCGACTCCGGCCGCCTGGATCTTCTGGCGATTTCCACGCTCGCCGGCACCGGTCCCCGTGATTTCGCCTTCACCCCCGGTGAGGCGTTCATTCTCGCCGGACATGAAACATCCAACACGGTCTGCTCCTACGCCTACGACGCCGCCAGCGGACGGCTGGAGCCAGCCTGCGCCCCCCATCCCATCCATCGCCCCGTTTGCATCGTATTCGGGCA
>JBIJDW010000193.1:0-6338 GCA_044343885.1 Kiritimatiellia bacterium | reverse complement strand
CGCCCGGCCTGATTGCGCTGATCTACAAAATGCGCTGGGACATTGAGAAGGCATTCGACGAGAAGAAAAACAAACTGGGCGTCATCAAGACGTGGGCGACTACGCCCGAGGCGAAATGCCAGCAGGCGCATTTTGTCTGCATGACCCGGAATCTCATGCTCATGCTCGAACGTGAAATCGAATCATCCGAAGGTGTGCGAGATGAGAAAGTGGATAAGAAAAGAGAGGCGAGACGCCAGCAGATGGAACAGGAAATTGTCGCAGCAGGCCGGACGTCAAACCCACTGGTAAGCAGTTGGTCACGAGCGACCGAACGCAGCCTCCAATTCGTCCGTTGGCTGCGGTATTGCCTCAACCATTCGCGTAGCTGGCGGCTCGAAATTGAGCAACTGAAGCCCTATATGAAGGCTTACATTTGCTGATAACACCAACACCGTTCGCCCCTCAGGCCCTTCCCTTGCGGCCTCCTTCTCTGAAAAAGTCGTTGACTTTCCCTCCCCCCTCCCGCATGATTGTGCCCAAGTCAATTTCGAATGGACTGAGCTATGCCTGAAATCAGCAGATTCTTGGGAACTTGAAGCATGCACTACATCACAGAAGTCGAGTACGAATCGGGTTATCGTCTTCGGTTGCGGTTTGAAGACGGAAGCTTCCGAGGGGCCGATTTGACCGACCATCTCGACGGCGACGTGTTCGAGCCGCTACGTGATGTCAATCTGTTTCGGACTGCCCGCTTGAATACCGACATTGACACCGTTGTGTGGGACAACGGCGCGGATATGTCGCCCGACTTCCTGTATGAAATCGGCCAACCGCTTGACGACGCAACGGCGCTCAAAGTGGCGGAAGAACGGGTGCCCTATGACGGCGAGCGCGACAGCGCGGGACAGACGCCAATAGGGCCATAAATGTCTTGTCGTGTTCCATGGAAGTCGCCTCTTACCTCGCATAGCGCCCACGGCACGCGCGCAAGGGCGCCCGGTGCCGCCGATTCCAGGCCGATCACTCCTCCGTGAAATAGTCGGTGTCGATCTTCTTGAGATCGTAGGTCGCGATGGTTGAGACGCCGACGTTGTAGTCAATCATGAGTTGGGCCAGCATTTCACCGTCAATCAGCACAATCTTGGTGTCGATTTGCAGGGCGTAGGTCTTGGCATCCGCCGTGAAATCGGACGTAGTGATGAACAGCCCCTTCTTCGCCCGCTGGCCGGTCAAGGCACCGACAAACTTCTGAATCTCGGGCCGGCCGACCGTGTTCGCCCAGCGCTTGGCTTGAATGTAGATGGCATCGAGTCCGAGCTTGTCCTCCTTGATGATCCCGTCAATGCCGCCGTCGCCGCTCTTGCCGATGGCCTTCCCCGCGTCCTGACGGCTGCCGCCGTATCCCATCTTCACGATGACTTCCACCACCAAGCGCTCAAAAAACTGCGGCGAACACACCTGGAGCCGCTGCATGAGGTCGGCGGCCAGGTTCTCTTGCGTCTTGACGTAGGCCGACTCCAATGCCTCCTCGGGGGTGCCGCCGTGGTTTGTCTCCGCCTCCTCCGGTTCTTCCGCACGCTGCCGGTGAATCGCTCGAAAAGCCTGATATTCAGGAAACTGGAACAGAAACCGGAGATTGATCGCCGCAGGCGACTTGGCGAGCACCTCCCGGCCCCGTGCCGTGATCTGATAAATCCCCCGCCGCGGACTGGACAAAATACCGGCCTTCTTGAGATGGGACTTCGCCCAAGCGACGCGGTTTGTGAAAACATCTTGAATGCCGGACGGCAGAAGTGCGCTCCGTTCCTCGTCCGTGAGTTCAAAATGCTTGGCGAGGGCGTCAAGCGTTTCGCCGGTGGCATGTTCCCGCCCGTCCTGCAAGTGCCGCATCAACGGAAGCATGATCGTCTGAAAATCAGGTATGGCCATTTGAACTTCCTTTCCTTATCGGTCTATGGTTGACATAAGCGCTCTGCCAAAGGCAGTTCCACTTGATGGAATGGTTAGGCGGCGCCTTCATGTCGCAGGACCATTTGTTGCATGCATGGCGCCAAGCTTCATATAGTGAACCTTGATCACGTAGTCCTTTATCTGTGGCCAGGGGTTTTGGGAAAGTCGATTCTGCCGAGGGATGCAGACTGTGACTGTCTTCTGCCCGTCTGGAGGCTGAGGAACATCTTTCAGCAGGAGCCAGTAAGCTTCATCTTCGGCGGCAACGTACTTGACTACCATTGCTACGTCCAATAGAGATCGGAGGTAGTTGAGAGTCGATACATTCAACGTGACTCGTACAGTATCGCCTTGCACTTCCTCTGCGGTAGCCTTCAACTGAACAACGAGGGCCTGCCCAGTCAGACCGTGTTCTTCTCCGATTCCGACTCTAAAATCAACACCATAGTCATTCTGTGGCTCATCACAGATCCATGCGCTCGGAAGGCAGTGACGAAAAAACAACTGCGACTTCGTTTCGAGTCGATGAGAGACCGGCCGTTGTGGCAATTGTGCGTCCATGAGAGTTCCAGATGTTTTGCTGTCGCTGGAGCGCAGCGCAACCGGCTTAGCGCTCCAGGCGGATGTCGGCACGATTCAGTCTTTCTTCCATAGTCGTTTCACGCCTAAGAACCCGCCAAGTATGAGCGGGGGCGAAGCGGTTCTGTTCTCCAGGGTCTCACCATTTTGCAGAGCGGTGAGCACACCTACCAGTGTGCCGTCGTGCAGAAAGACGGGGCCGCCCAGCAGAACGACAGGGTCTTGGATCGGGGACAGGACGTAGCGATCTATAGAGATAGGTTCAGTCGCCAGAAACGAGGTGACCAAAGACGATTCGATTGCATAACTCCAAATTGGATAGTTATTGTCCGTCGAATGAGATCCGTACAGAAACGCCACTTCCTGACCGATGAAGGGAACCTGTGCGATATTTGGAAACGGACTATCGTCGGGTGTTGACCAAGGCAATTCATGCGGAACAGATGACTCGGGATGCCACTCATCCCTCTCCTCAATCGAGCTGCTCTTCAGAATAGCGACGCCACCCCATGTGTGGATCTCCTCAACCGCATAAGACAGGGTGGCGGGACCCAGTGCGAGTTTCGGAGTGCCTCCGGGGATCTTCTCACGAATTGCATCCACTCGATCCAATACGGCGCGACTTGTGACGAGACGATTCTTATCAACATACGTGGCATAGCCAGCTGGATAGACCTTCAGCCGACCGTTGTAATGGTAGAAATACCAGATCGGGTATGTGCGTTTCGTGAACATGGAGAAGGCTGCCGCGTACCCATGCTTCGGGTGACTTCCCCTGGGTTGTTCTGGCCTTTCGGTGTCAGCTTGGTAGATACGGCGAGCACGGGCTTTCCATTCCACAACAGAGCGTTGATCGATAAGGTTGCGATGGTACTTATCGTGGCAATAGGGGCAGAGAGGCAGCAGGTTATCAGGAGTGTGCCCCCCGCCGTTTCTGACTTCCACGATGTGATGGACGTCAACCGTCAGTTCATTGGTGCAGTTTGGCGAAGCACATCGATACCCGGTCTCAGTGAGAACAGCCAGCCGTGATTCCTTAGGTATGGTCGCTCTGTCGTTCATCCAATGTTTCCGGTCCATCATTCGGCATTCGCCAGATTCAGAGCCAGCAGCCGTTCAAGAATCGCGTCGTCGGTGAGATCGGCGGGCCAGCCGTAGGCGGCGGCAACGGCGGCGTCAAGTCGGGCGTGGCAGTCGGCCAACCAAGCGGGGCGGGCGTTGTAGAGTTTGGTCAACGTGCGGTCCTTCAGACGGGCGGCGCAATCGGCGTCACGCGGCACAAGGCGCGGGTAACGCACGGTGCCGACCTTGAACGCGCCCCGGTCTTCCGCCGTCGCCGGATCAATGTACCGATCCCACAGCCCCCCGACCGTGCCCGGAAACTCCAGCGTCTCGGTTCGCGTCCAGTCGGGCGGGTTCAACCAACTCTCACGCATGGCGTTCAATTCCTTGGCGGCCGCCGCAATCGCGGCGAGGGGGGAAGCAGGGAGAAGGGTTTGCGGTTCAGGAATCACACCGGGCGGGAATGGAAAGGTCTCGAAACATGTGGAGGGTGTATAGCGGGGCGTATTTCCACCAAGAATGGTACCTTGTGCCAGTGACCACAGCCCATTAAAGCGAGACTGAAGCACCCCGAAAAAGAGGTCGTCGGAACGGGCGAAAGCAATTACAACATTTGCTGGAAGGCTTACGACATCGAGCCAGACGAAGATTCGGTATTTTGCAACCATGCATGTTGCTAGGTACCGGTGACATTTTGTGAAGCTTGCTCGCATTCCAGACCGAGTTTCCGCGAACAACCACCATTTCTTTCGATAGTTTTCTCTGGCGTTTGTTGTGCGAACTGGCCGAACTGTCGCATCTAAGTAAGCAAAAGGGGTCTCATATCGCGCAATCTCACCTTCTTGCGCGCTCACGCCGCAATCTACGGTCCAGACTCCTCTTGCTCGTTTGTTAAGGTCTTCGCCGTTGAAATAGGGTCGGAGCACATCGCTATTCGGTCGCTCATGTGGGTTCGGTGCCAGAAGCCATTGTGCAGCCTGGCCAAACGGCACATCAAACGGGCCTGCGGGAGTTATTCCCATGAACGAAAGGCCGGCATTCGCAGGTATCGCGCTAGCGCTTGCATAGTCAGCGCTGGATGTCAGATTTGCGTTGATCGTATTGACAGTCTTGCTGTTGAGCACGAAGGATTCGGTCGCGCCTTTGGCGGAAAAGCCGACCATGCTGACATGGACGTTTGCGCCATCGAGAACCCAAGGCCGATCACTTTCGGCCCAGAATATGTCACCGCTTTCCTTGATGCGCTTCAGAACTTCACGATTGGCGCCGCCGCGTATTCCCTGCGTTGCGAGCAGCCCAGCCCGTCTGCACTTGCCGGCGGCGATGTGGGCGCGGGCCTTCTCGAACCAATAGCAGCAAAGGTCGGCCTCCGCCGGAACTCGGTCTTTCCAGATGGAAAGCATGTGGTCCAAATACTTGTCTCCCAGTTCCCGGCGAAGCATTTTTCCGCCAAGGAACGGCGGGTTGCCAATAATGAAGTCAACGGTCGGCCAGTCGGGTTCGCCGTGTTCGCCAATAATCGCGTCCATGAGGCGGATGTTGCCGGATAGGGGGCGAAGGATCGGGTCGGCGGGGAATCCAAAACCGTTGGAGCGTATCCACTGGAGCCAGCCGATCCAGACGGTCATCTGTGCGAGGTCGTGGGCGTAGGCGTTGACTTCGATGCCGTAGAGCTGCCACGGGCCGACGCCGGGAAGGTAGGCGCTCAAGCCGTGCTCGCTCGTGAATGTGATGGCCGCTTCGCGCTCAAGGTCTTTGATGCGGAGCAGGGCGACATAGAGGAAGTTGCCGGAACCGCAGGCGGGATCGAGAATCTTGATCTCGCGCAGCCGGGTCAGAAACTGGTGCAGGATGCTGTCGGCCTCGCCCCGCGCCTTCTTCAAAGCGGCGTCGCCCAACGGCTTCGCCGGTGCCTTGGCGTCGCCCGGCTTCTTGCGTCCGGTCGCCAGCAGGCTCTCAACGGTGGCTTTTGTCTCTTCCCACTCGCGCCGCAGCGGGGCCATGACAACGGCGTCAACCACGAGTTCGATGTCCTCACGCCCAGTGAAGTGCGCCCCGAGTTGCGAGCGCTTCGCCGGGTCCAGCCCGCGCTCGAAGAGGGTGCCGAAGATGGAGGGGTCAACCGCGCTCCAGTCGAGAGACGCGGCGGCGGCGAACCGTTTCACGTCGTCGTCGGTGAGGTCGGGGACGGTACGGTCGTCGAACAGGTTGCCGTTGAAATGGCGGATGGTCTCCACCCCGAAGTCGCCCCCGGCCGCCATCGCCTCGAACAGCATTCCGAGTGTTTTGCCGAAGCGGGCAGGTTCGCCGCCGGACTTCGATACGATCCGGGAAAACACCATGTCGGGCAGGAGGCGGGCGTCTTCGGCGAACAGGCAGAAAACGATGCGGTCGAGAAAGTGGGCGACAACGGCAGGGTCTAGCCCGCGTTCGCGCATGGAGGCGGCGATTTCGCCAATACGGGCGGCGGCGTCCTGGGTGACGGCGGCGCTGGTGCGGCCTGGGCGGAGGGTGTCGGGATTGTGGAAGACCGCCCGGACGATTTCGATGTTGCGGGGTTCGGCCAGCGCCTCCAACGGGATCTCGTGGGTCGCCGATACGGTGCCGGTGAAGTTGGTGCGGATGATGATGCGGTCCAGGTCGCAGAGGACGAGCAGGGGCGGACTCTCCAGGGCGTTGCGGTAGCGCAAAAGCTGGTCATAGGCGGCCTCAAGGTCCTTGTGCTTGCCCTTGTACTCCCAGCCGAAGAACCCGCGCTTCCACAC
>JBIJDW010000192.1:0-6353 GCA_044343885.1 Kiritimatiellia bacterium | reverse complement strand
CGGTCAAGAATTCCGCCAGCAGTTCGCCGTCGCTTGGTCGAGAAGGTTCCGTCATTGATCAACTCCTGCATTCCACTCTATCTAACGGAGCCGGTCGGCGCCATGTTTCAGAAAAATCGCCGTCGCCGTCGCCGCCGCCCTGGCATCCTCTGCCATTGCCGGCAAACAGAACCCCATGGTTCCTACCGATCTGCCTGCGGATGCAAGGCCCGTCCCTTGTGACCCGTCCCTGCCCGCAGCGGCAAGGCCCGTCCCTTGCGCAGCGGCAAGGCCCGTCCCTTGTGACTCTTCAAGGTAACACACCTCCAAGTCCGGGGTTGCCTCGGATAGGATGCAGGCCAACATTCCATCGGGGTTGAGATGGCCGACAACCATGCGATTACAATGAGCCAGCACGTACTGGTTGCACCAGACCGCGCGGCGGGCGCTGGGGGCTTCGGCCGCATCGTCGAAAGGCGAGAGAATGAGCAAGCGCCCATCTTCCAAGGCGCGACGGATGGGAGGGGTATCGGCTCCGTCTTGAAGCCTCCACGGCTTCACCCAGATCAACGGCGTCCCGTGCGCCACGCCTGCCTTGAAAACAGCGCTCTCCATGGGTGATAGAAAGCCCGAGAGAATAGCTTCGCCCACCTTCAACGGCATCCGGCCGTGCGGCGTCGCGGCCCCGCGCGAAGCCAGGAATCCCACCTGAGGCAACTTCAGCAAGGCCCGGTTGCCAAGATAACCGGGCTCTGCGCCATTCATGACCGCGTGGTAGTTCTGCGGATTGAACCGGATATAATCGCGGATCCGGGCCAAAGCCTGCGCGTCCCGCACGATCACATCCCAATAATTGCGATGCCAGACAGCCGTGCCCGGGCTTTTCCGCATTTGATTGAGGCGCTTGCCCACGGCGCCCTTGTATCCAGCGATGAATGCGCCTAATGATTTCGGGAATAAGCGGGCGCCCTGCCGGGCGCCCCTGCAATCCGTACGGGCGACCGGCAGGTCGCCCAATGGCCTGGCGACCGGCCGTGCGGGCGTCCTGCCGGACGCCCCTACGATGCGCACAATTCCGTGGACGTGGTTCGCCATGACCACGAACTCGTCCAACTCGATTTCGGCGCGGATCTGCGCGCTCTTGCGCCACTCCTCTTCCGCAATTCGGCCCGCGTCATTCAACACCATTCGCCCATTCACGATCGTGCCGAACAGGGGCCGGCTTCCATGCGTGTTGAGGGTCACGAAATAGTGGCCAGGCGCAGTGTAATCCCAACCCTTCTTCCGAATGCTTTGCCGATTGGGCAACTCCACTTTCACGCCCATTTCAAAACCTCTCTCGCTTCCTACTCCTGCGGATTGGTCAGCCGCCCCAGGAACAGGATGTTCCCGCTGTCCTTGTCCCTGATCAGGAACACGAACGGATGGTCGGCGCGGAAGACCGGCGGTGCAGGCGGCTCACTCCCCTCCGTCATGATCACGGCGGTCGCGGCCGCGGCTTCGGTCCCTTCCTCGTTCACATCCACGAATGCCTTGTGGAATATCGCGCTGATGAACAGGTCCTTCCGCCCATCCATCCCGGAGAAATCCGCTGCGACACCGAACGGTAGAACCATCCCCATGGCTTTGAACGGATAGGTCATTTCTTTCGTCCCGTACGTCATCTTAAATTTTGGCAAGTACACATCGGTCTTCTCAGGGGCGCGCAGACTGCCCACCCACGCGGCGATCTTCTCGGCGGTGAGCATGGTCTCCAGTTTCCCGATCCCGTCCTTTTCCTTCGGCAAGAGCACCACCATGGCCAGCTTGTCGCCCTGATACGGCAGCTCCAGAACTTGGATTGCGTCCGCCTCCGCATACCGGTAACCCTTGCCCAACCGGTGCATCAGCGGCGCGGTTACCTTTTCCGTGGCATCGAGATAGAACGGCGCGTCCTGGGTCTCATTCTTCTTGAACTGGCTGAGCCAGTCGCCCTTGAACCAGACCGCGTTCACCAGCACCAGGCGTGTCGCATCATCCAATCCCCCGGGAGGAATCAGGTCCTTGATTTTCTGGTTGGTCTTGTCTTCGACCCAGAGGTTGATTTTGCCGCGGGCCTGCTCGAAGGCCTTGATGAAGTCCACCTCGGTCAGACCGCTGCCGTAGTTGGCTTTGCACGTCTCGAGGAACGGCTTGAGAAAGCCGTAGTCCTTCTGGCCCCAGAGCGAGTTGGCCACGGTGAGCTTGTAGCCGCCCTTTTCGCCTGGCTCGATGCTTTGGATCGTTGAGGCAAAGGCGGCGTGCAGGGTTGGGTCCTGCGGCGCGAAGCGCAACGTCTTCTCCATCTGCGCCGCGGTCTCGCCCTTGGCCCCGGCGTAGGTCATGGCCAGGGCCGTGCGCAGGCTGAACGGCGAGAAGAACAGGTTGCCCTTGTCGCCCTTGAGTTTGCCGTACATGTCCCAGGCAAACTCGTTGTTGCCCTGGGCCAGGGCCTTCACGGCCTCCGTGTTTGCTTTCGCCTGAGGCGCGGGGTTCGATGTCTCCTCCCGACCGCCTTGTGCGGACGCCGCAAGGGCAACCGCCACCACCAATGCCACGCTTCCAACGACTCCGACTGACTTCATGGTCTTCCTTTCCTGTTACCCGCTCCTCCGCCTGTTCCGAGACGGACACCACCTCCCACCTTCCCCACCTACCGCTTCGGCGGGGCGGCTTCGCGCACGACGGCGCCGTACGGTTCGCTGAGAATCAGCAGCGACAGCCGCTGGGCATTGTCCACCTCGCTGGTGTTGAGCGAGGCGTAGTCGAACCGGCCGCGCAGGTCGGTGTAACCGTCCTTCACGAACTTGACCTCGCCGCTCTGCAGTTTGGCATAGACCTTGACGTACGCGCCGGGCACGGGCTTGCGGGTGTCGGCATGCGTCACCGCCACCTGCCCGTAGGCTTCGATCATCTGGACCTTCAGCGTGTTGGCGTAGTAGCCCTGAGACTTGCGCAGGCCGACGCCCACCGCTTCGACCATCACGTTGCGGGCCTTGAATTCCGCAGGCAGGTCCACCGTCAACGCGTCCTTTCCGGCTGGCAGGTCCACCGTCCGGCTCAACACGGGCCGGATGAACGCAAACTGCGCCGCGCCCTCCTGCAGGAACGGATTCCGCGAGAAGAGCAGTTCGATGTCCATCGGGTAGAAGTTCAGCGCGCAGCTCTTCAGGTTCCGGTAATCGAGGCGGATCTTGCCGGCCTCGACCTGCAGTTCCAAGGCCGGCTCCGTGGCGGCGAGGGCGCCCTGCGCCTGGTCGCGGTTCTCCGGGTCGCTCGCCGCGGCGGCCGCGCCCTTCTCGATCTCGTCCAACTGCGCTAGCGCCTGCTCGAACCGCATGCGCCAGCGGTCCACCGGATCCTCCGCATGCCGCTTCGCAATCCGCCGCGCCGTGGCCGTGTCACCACGGTAGAACGCGAGATACACGTCCAGGTAGTCGCACTGGAGCTGTTCGGGGACAGCCTTGCGATCCACGCGGGCATTCCAGTCGAGGGCCTCGGCCACGCGGTCCTGCAGCGCCAGGTAGTACGTCACGGCCAATTCGTCCACGTCGCTGGGCACGGCTTTGTAGCGCAGCACGGTCATCAGACGCTGGTACTGCTCGCGCAGGCGGTTGTTCAGGATCGTGCGCTTGGCTCCGACCGAGTGCGCGCGGGGGTTGACCAGCGGCGCGTACTCAAGGTGCTGGTAGTCGAGCCGCTCCACCGGATCGAGCGTCAGCAGCGGCGTAATCAGGTGAAGCCCGCAGCGGTCGGCGAACGGTGAGTGGCCCAGCCAGGTCCGCAGCGCCGCCGTGTCGTTGTGCTGCAAACTGTACGCCCAGAGGGTGTCGTGGTAGATGTGCCGCGCCTCCAGCAGGGCCGTCACCTTCAGGAAATACGCCTTGTCCTTCATCCGCCAGGCGATCTCGGTCAGGTCCTGCCGCCAGAGGTTGGCCTTCTCCAGGAACGCGAGCACGTCCTCGGGGGTGCCGTTCTGCGAGATCCACGGCCAACTGGTCTTGTCCACGTTGGTGAGCTGGGCTACGACGTTGAAGGTGAACGGGGCCGCTCCGCCGGTCACGCGGTCGTTCTGCGCCAGCGTGACGGGGTAGTGGGCGTATTTTCCGGTGGACGGAAAGTAGAAATAGTACTCCAGCGACTGCGTGGCGTGCGGCTCGATGGTGACGTACACGCCGCGCGTGTAGAAGCCGCTGTTTACGGGCAGCGCGCCCATCGGGAGCTGCAGCAGCACCTGCAGTTTCTGGCGGTTGTCGGTCGGGTTGGTCAGCAGCACCCGCGCGCCGTACACGACGTGCGGAAGGAACTCCTCGGCGACGTACTTCTCGAACCGCTCGTTGCCCTCGTTGCGGTAACGGTCGTCGGCGCGGAAGAAGCGCTGGGCGACCAGAACCACGCCGGGCTCCTCGGCCCGCGCGGCCTCGCGGATCTCGCGGTGGAACATCACCAGCGGCGAGGCGGCGGTCAGGTTGTAGCTGATCCCGTCGAGCGCCTCGGTGTGCTTCCCGGCCTCAAAGGGCAGATCCAGCACCGCAAGGGCCAACATCATTTCCGTAAAGTTGCGCGTGGCCTCAGTGAAGTGCGTAGAGAGGAAGGGCGTCTTGCCGTCGTGCGCCGCGTAGTCGGCCCAAAACGCGCTGGCCGGAACCAAGTCGGCCAGTTGCTGCTCGATGGGCAGATGATAATAGTTATTTTCGGCCCATTCCTTGGTCGCATCCAGCTTCTGGAAGAACCGCCGCTGCGCCTGCGCGCGGTCGGCGCGGGCATCGGCGAAGTATCCGGTGGGGGTGCCATCTCCATCGGCGTCGGCGGCGCCCCTGTCCATGGCGGCGGCCCTCGCATATTGACGCTTCTTGCCGTCCGCCTGCTGTTTCCGGGCAACCTCGCCGGGGGAAAGCTTCTCCTTGTCCTTGGCCTGCTCATCGCTTATGTCCCCCAGTTCCATCGGCGCCTCAGCCGCCTCCGCCAGGGGCTCCCCCTTAAAGTTGACCACCGATGGCGCGGGCAATACCATTTTCGCGGACAGCACTCGGCCGTTGTTCCCGTTGGCGCGCACCATGGAATACAGCGCCTTTTCCCCTTTCTGCTCCTCGGACTTCCTCAGCCCGTCGATGGCTTCCGCCATGTCCCCGCCCTCATCGAGCCCGCCAGCCTGCAGCGCGGTGTCGAAGCGGCGGTTGAAGTCCTCGATATTGGGCGGGATCAGATCGGCGCGTTCGCGCGCGTCGCGGGTCTGCGATGCGGCCTGCGCCGCGACATGCTGGCCGAGTAGGATGCGCTCGACCGCGTTGAGCCGGGCGAAGCGCCAGGGATCCAGATAATCCTTCAGATCGTCGCCCAGCAGCCAGTGGTCCATGAAGGTCTTGTCCTTCTTGCTCTTCAGGTACGGCGCGATGACCTCTTTGAAGAACGCGGGATCCTTCTGCTGGAGGAAGAAACTCAATTCGTGGCATGCGTATTTCGAGTACTGCTTCCGCTTCTCCTTGGCGTCGAGGCTCGGCCAGTTGGCGACGAAGGAGAATTCCTCGAACGTCGGGTTGCCGCCGAGCGTGGCGAGCAGGCGATAGGCCTTAGCCACGGTGTCGCAGGCCTGGAACCGGGCGGTGGCGGCGTCGGCGATCGCCAGCGCGCCCTTGCCCGTCACAGGCGTGATGATCTTCTGCTCGGAGAAGGTTTTTGCGGGGTCGAGCCCGGCAACCTGGCGCAGCTCGCGGGTGGCGACCGGCGTGTCCTCCAGCGCGACATTCCGCAAGACCGACGCGAGCGGATCGGCGGCCAGGATGCGCAGGTGCGGCAGCCCCTTGAGGTCCGCGCGCGGGATGCGGACGACCCCGTCCTTGCCGGGAGCGAGGTTCCAGAGCGCAACGGCGGGCTGCTTCAGGAAGTCCAAGCTGGCGTAGCCTTCCTGCTCCGCACTCCCGCCGGGGCCGTCGCCTCCCCTGGCCATGGCGGCCCCGCCCTCGCTCGCCGCCCGCCCGGCGTACTGGCCCCCTTGCGCGAGAAGTTCCCGCTCGGCCTCGGTCTCGCGAATCGCCCACGGATTCAACAGCAGGCCCGGCCGTTCGAGCATGTTGCCCGGGAACTTCTTGGCCGTCTGGCGGTCGAGGATGTAGCGGTATTCGTCCCCGATGTCACGGCCGGATTCGTAGAACGTCCGGGCGGGCGTCCACGGCTGCTGCAGGAGCCCCGGGGCGCCTGTGAAACCGAGCCGGCCGAAGAGGTCGTAGGCCGGGAGGTGGCGGGTCGCCAGCACGTGTACGCGGGTGAACGGCGTGGCGTTGGCCAAGCGGATCTCCACGGCGTCGGCGGAGGCGTTGACCGCCGTCACCTGCAGCGGCGCCAGGCGAGGCCGCTCC
>JBIJDW010000191.1:0-6428 GCA_044343885.1 Kiritimatiellia bacterium | reverse complement strand
GGGTGTCATAAGTGTCCTCCATTTGAGGACACGTATTTAACCAAAAAAAAACACCCCTTGCAACAGGAAAATCAAGATTTCGCGCAAAACCTGCCTCTTCCACTTCAACTAAAAAAAATCACACCCCTCCCCCTGTGGCGAACCGATTACGCAGGATCCCAGTCACGCGAGCATGCGTTCCACGACTGAGGCCACGGCGCGCGTGTCGGCGGCCACGGTCTCGACACGCGTCGGCAATCCGTCCAGGGCGTCGAGAATCGGATGGTGCGCGAGATCCTGCCCCGTGGCCTGTTCGATCGCCGCGCCAAACTTGGCGGGATGCGCCGTGGCGAGACAAATCATCGGCGACGCCTCGTCCAGATGCTGCAAGCCGACATGCACGCCTACCGCGGTGTGCGGGTCGAGTAGGTAGCCGAAGTCTTTCCAAAAACGATGGATCGTCTGCAGGGTTGCCGCCGTGTCGCCCTGTCCCGCACGGATGAGCGGATCGATGGATGTGGCGCCTGCGGCTAATCCGACTGTAATCCGCCCCTCGCTCTGAAATTGCGCCATCCAGCGTCGTACCTGCTCTGGGTCGCCCGCAGCCCGGTAGTAGAGGTAGCGCTCGAAGTTGCTCGCCACCTGAATGTCCATGGACGGGCTTAGCGTCGGCACGACGCCGCTCGCCTCATAAACGCCGGTCTTAAAAAACCGGGCCAGGATGTCGTTTTCGTTCGTCGCCAGTACCAGACGGTCGGCTGGCAGGCCCATGCGCGTGGCCACGTAACCCGCAAAGATGTCGCCGAAGTTACCGGTCGGTATCGCAAATCGCACACGCTCCGATCCGGTTTTGTCCATCACCCGGAACGCCGCATAGAAATAGTACGTGATTTGCGCCAGCACCCGCGCCCAGTTGATCGAATTGACGGCGCCGAGGTGGTGCGCATCGCGCCAGGCGAGGTCGTTGAACAGATCCTTTACAATCCGTTGGCAATCGTCAAAGGTGCCGTCGACAGCGAGGTTGAAGACGTTGGCATCCAGAACGGTCGTCATCTGCCGTTCCTGCGCCGGGCTGACCCGTCCGCGAGGGTGCATGACGAAGATTCGCATGTGCTCGCGGCCCTTGACCCCGTGGATCGCCGCGCTGCCGGTGTCGCCGCTCGTCGCCGCCACGATGTTCAGCTCCCGCCCGGAACGCCGCAGCACGTATTCGAACAGGTTGCCCAGAAATTGCAGCGCCACATCCTTGAAAGCCAGGGTGGGCCCGTGGAACAACTCGAGCACATGCACCGGCCCAACCGGGATGACCGGCGTGACATCGGGATGGCGGAACGCGCGCGTCGACGCGCCGATGATGCGGCGCAGGTCGGCGTCGGGAATGTCGTCCGCATACAAGCGGATCACCTCATACGCCAGATCCTGAAACGTCAGCCGGCGCCACGCGCCCAGCCGGTCGCGCACATCCGGTATTCGCTCCGGCAGAAACAGCCCGCCGTCGCGGGCCAGCCCCGTGAGTACCGTGTCCTGAAACGACAGGGGTTCGCCCCCGCCGCGCGTGCTGATGTACATCATGATCGGATTCCAATTTCCCAACCGTTGGATCGCGCGAAGCGATCTTCATTTTTTCGATCTGCTGCCGGAGGCGGGCTGTGCGGCGCTCTGCTTCTCGGAGGCGATTACCGCAGCGGTTAAAACCATTGCGATGTAGTTCGACCGGCTGCGCTGAACGGCTTTCGCCGCTGCGTCAATCCGATCGCGAAGTTGTATCTTGAGCGATACCGTGATGGTGGTCGAGTCCGGCGCACGTAGACGTTTTTCTGTCTTCATGCGTCCATATTAACACAGTTAATGCGCGTGTGTCACTAGGTATAATATATTATATTTTTCGTTGTTATTCAGTAAGACAAGATGACGGTGAGATGCTGAGATGCTGAAATACTGAAAAGCTGAAGGAGGTGGCGGGGGTGTGTGAGTAGGTGAGTGTGTGGGGGCGCCGACGCGGACGCGAAGGTTGGCACCGCGCCCGGAACCGGACAGGAAGAAGGGGGCGGAGATGGCGAGGCGTGAGGCGGTGGGGCGACTGCTCGCGCGGGCGCTGGTCCTGCGCCGCGCCCCGGCGCACGAGTGGAGTCCGGATGACCGGATTACCCTCGACGCATTCCTGCGGACGCCGACCGGCGGCCGGTTCTACGACGCGCTCGCGCTGCTGGCGGTGACCGCCGCGCTGCGCGTCGTCGAAGAGCGGCCCTTTGAGGCGGGGGTGACGGCCGGAATGGGCCGGGTGGTGAGGGAGATCGACGGGATGGGGGGGGGGGATGGCTCGCCTGTGCTTGTCCGGTCAGCACCAGGCCGTTGTTAGCGGTCTTCAATTGTCGCTTGGAGTCGTGTACGGTCAATGACGATGACGCCGACAACATTGGATTGCACAATGAACGCAATTCCTTTGTTTCTGTAACGCAACTCTTCCCATCCGCCTTCGCTTGTTATGCAGACAGAGCCGTTGGTGAGTTGTCCGTCTTGGAAAGCCTCGGCACGGGTTAAGGATGGGAGTTTCCCAAAAAACGCTTCTACCTGTTGCTTAGTCACTGGGATGTCGGCGAACGATAGCCCGCCTCGGACGCTGCCTCTGAACGGTTGGTCAATACTGATAAGCGGGGGGTAAAAAATGTCGGCGGCTTCCTTGTATGGTTGGACGTAGAACATGATGCGTTTGATTCGCTTGTCGGAGTCGAACGAGCCTATGACTCCAAGGGCAGGTACTATGACTGGCCTACCGCCGGTCCAGGTACGTTTCATCCATGCCTCGCCACGAAAACGTGGGATAAGAACAGGGGTTCTATTCTGGACTTGTGCCAATGTCATCCCCAGTTCGCAGACACCGGGGAGGCCTCGACCAGGTTCAATGACCATTGTGCTTGTGTCTGTGTTCGGATGCGACGCCGAGCATCCCGCCAAGGTGACAAGCAGTATTAGCCCGGTTGAAAGCATCGGGTAGATGCGTCGCTCTATAATCCTTTCTGTTTTCATTTCCGCTAACGAATATCGTTCTATCCCTCGTGCGCCAAGTGTATGACGGTTGCTGTTTGCAAACAAGCGTATTCTTGCCGCATGTGGGATAAAATGTTGTTGAACGGAGCCGCGGGGCCGGATGACGAGCTATGGGGTTTGAATGCCCCGTTTGGTTTTGGGGGAGGGAAGGCCCGCCCCGAATGGCGCTAAGTTAAGGGGCTATTGCCATCGTAATCGTAATCGTAATCCTAATCTTGATCTTAATCTCCTGGTGGAGAATGGATTACGATTACGATTACGATTATGATCGGAAGCATCGCTTAACTTAGCGCCATTCAGGCCCGCCCCTTGTCGAGTCGCGGCATCTCTTCACAGGTTGAAGGTCTGTGCCGCCCACCCAAGGACCATAATGCCGTTCAGAGCTGTGCTGATGACGGTGCCAAGAATCACGCCCGCCAAGGCGGTCTTCGAGTAGGCTCGGAACACCTGAAACGGAGTCTTTATCATGAGGCCGCCAATCAGGATGCAGATGAACATGCCGGCAATGCCCATGAACACCCGGGTGTCCGTGAATAGCATGTAGTACAGCCCGATGAACGGGCCCGAGGCGATGTAGAGCCCGTTGACCCCGACATACACGGCGAGCCCTTTGACAAAGCGACTCGCCTCCGGTTTGGATTCCTCATTCATCATTCATCTTTCAATGCTATTGATGGAAGGCCCGTTCCTTGTCGGGCCACCGCTTGGGTTCAATCCTTCCTGGTCACAAGCCAGAAGACGAGTCCTACTCCCGCTCCTCCCAGATGCGCCAGCGAAGCGACGTTGCTGAAGCTGGACAACTGTGCCCAAGTCCCGAAGAACTGCATCAGCACCCAGATGAAGAACATAGCGTATGCCGGCACGCTGATCCAGCGGAACCATAGGTAGAGACGCATCAGAAATCCGAGTCTTACTCTTGGGAACTTCAATGCGTAGAAAGCCACTACGCCTGAAATGCCTCCGCTTGCGCCAATGCAAGGGATTGTGGAGTGGGGATTGCCCAAAACGTGTACGACATCCCCAATCAGCGTCGCGCACAAGAGAAGCAGGAGGAAGCGCCATTTTCCGAGACAATCTTCCACGTTGTCACCGAACACAAGAAGGAAGTAGACGTTACCCAAGAGATGGAACACGCCGCCGTGAAGCAGAAAGGAGGTGAGAAAGGTCAACCCGCCATGCCGTTCAAACTCTGCGGGAACGAGCCCAAAGCTCTGGATTGCTGCGGATAGGTCGAAGAAGGCAACCACGCTAGCAGCGGTAATGAGTCCAGCCACGCCCCATGTTACCCACGGGATTGAGCGAATACCTTCGGCATCCCGCTCAACGGGCATTCCGAGAATACCCGGGATCCATTGCCACCATGCATCTGGCGCATTCTCCCCAAGATCGCGGTCCTTAGCCCTCTCCCTGATTGCTTCGATCTCCAGCAAGGCTAGCTTCTCCCTTGCTTCCTGCGGGAGGGTTTCTTCCCATGTGGACGCTTTCGGAAGACTGGGCAGGGCCGCGTACTCGGCGTAGTCAAACCATACGACTTGGCACACGGTGCAAACGTCTAGGTATTGCTTTCCTTGTTCTGTGGTTGCATGAACCTCCGTCATGCGGTTGCCGCACCCGGGGCATGCGCGTTTGCGGGGGAAGGTTCCAGACTTGGCCGATTGCCAGAGGTCGTTGATGACACCTGCGGGGACATGGCGGCGCAACAGAGCGAGCGTGGCGGACCTTCCGTCACAGGATGAGCATCGCCAGAAGACTCCGGGTGATCCCTTGACTGTCGTTAGGGGGCAGTTGCATTTCGGACAAATTGAACATCTGGCCATACTTTCTTCTTCCGTGGCACAACGAATAGCGTTTTATCCCTCGTGCGGCAAGTGTATGACGGTTGCTGTTTGCAAACAAGCGTAATCTTGCTGCATGTGGGATATAATGTTGTTGAACGGATCCGCAGGGCCGGATGACGGGCTATGGGGTTTGAATGCCCCGTTTGGTTATGGGGTGGGCGGACGGCTCGTCCCTTGTCGGGCCACAACTTTCTAGATGCTAGGTCTGACCCTGACGCGGTCATGACCCTGACGCGGTCACGCGGTGGACCGGTTTGCGGAGCCGTGGGGCGAGCTGTTCGCCATGATATGGGAGCAGATCAACCTCGATGCGTTCCTGCGGACGCCGACTGGCGGCAGGTTCTACGACGCGCTCGCGCTGCTGGCGGTGACCGCCGCGCTGCGCGGGGTCGAAGAGCGACCCTTCGAAGCGGGGGTGACGGCCGGAATGGGCCGGGTAGTGAGGGAGATCGACGGGATGAGGGGGGGGTATGGGTGAGCGGCGCTGGCCTGGACCGGCGCATCCGTTGCCAAGGCGCTCTGTTTAGAATGTATTCACCATCTTGCTCTCATACAGACATTTACACCCTAAGGCCTCAACAATGCCGAATGAGTCTCCATCGTCAATGATTACAAGCGTATACGTCGCTGGATCGTACGCGACACAAGTACCAACCGGCCACAGGTTTCGAGGGAATGTCTCAAATCTGCTCCGCAGTTCATCAGGTACAGAATAAGCTTTTCGCTTCGTGCTTGAGGATACTTGCGAGCCTGTGAATTCGTCAGGACCGAGGTGAAAGGCGAGAACTTCCTTATTTGAATAGCCATCCGTGTGACAATTATAGTTAAGTGCTATGCCTATGTCCGTCATCATGTCGGACAGTCTCACTTTCTCGCGGTATAATATTCTGCTTCTGCTTGAACCTTTGGCTCTCGGGTCGTCGGGAGTGCGATAGATCTGCAACAAGTCTTGATTCCGTAGCACCTTCGTCTCCGGCAATGCGACAGCGCGTGTGTCTCGATGGTATACAGAGATCTCTATTCTGCGCTCTTTTACAGTCTTTTCGCAGTAGTCGAGAATCCAGCCAAGTTTATATTCGTCACTCTTGTCGAAAAACTTAACAGGTGGCAAAAGAAAGTCTATAACGTTTCTGTCCTCATCGAGAATTCGAGTCTCGCTCCAGTGTTGTTTTTCAGCTTTTCGTTTGATTTCTTTCGCTTGTACTTCGCTGACAGGCTTGCCGTCGTCACCAAGGATACGAACGCCTGACCAATCAATCCGTCTCTGTACACATCCGACCAGGACTATGCAAATGAGGAGTAGTGTTATCTGGTGGATATTGTTCATCTTCATTTCATTCTCTCGAACGAATAGCGTTTTATCCCTCGTGCGGCAAAGTGTATGGCGGTTGCTGTTTGCAAACAAGCGTAATCTTGCCGCATGAGGGATAAAATGGTGTTGAAACGGAACCGCTTCGCGGAGTGAAGACTCCGACCCAGGCGGTTTTTTTTGTGGAAGCGCGGTACGCACAGACAGGCGTAAACTGATTCTCGTGGTCGCGGCATAGTGTCGCGGCCGTTTAA
>JBIJDW010000190.1:0-6451 GCA_044343885.1 Kiritimatiellia bacterium | reverse complement strand
GAAACGGAAGGGAAGAAGGAAAGAAAGCCGAACCGTGAGACTCGGTTGACGACTACGGCGACGACTACGGCTTACGGAAAGATGCCGCACAATCGTCCACCGAAACGGAAGGGAAGAAGGAAAGAAAGCCGAACCGTGAGACTCGGTTGACGACTACGGCGACGACTACGGCTTACGGAAAGATGCCGCACAATCGTCCACCGTAGTCGTCGCCGTCGTCGTCCACCGAAAGAGATTGAAAGAAGGAAAGAAAGGAACATGAAGATGACACGTTTTGATATTGCTCCGTTTGCGATGCCCAACGGCCCTGCTGACGAGCTGAAGTTCGAGGAGGCGCGGGATGTGGAGGTGGTCGAGGTCGTCTATGCCGGCCCCGCACCCAGGACCTCCGGCTTGCAGTACATGCGCAAGACCTGGCCGCAGTCGCGCGTCGAACGTACGCTCTACCTGGACACCGACCGCCCGATCAATGTCGGGTGGCAGCGCATGGATGACCTCTTTACCCCGGCCTGGGCGGACGCGGCGACGAACGTCACCCGGGTCAATTCGCGCACGCTGCGCTATACGTTCAAGCCGCTGACGAGCGAAATGCCCGACGTGTCCGACTACGCGGTGACCTTCCGCCGGACTGTCGGGGTGCGTGTGACGGGAGACGGAGCGGCTGTGCGCGCGATCCGGGTCTTCACCCGCTCGCAACCGACCCGCACCGCGCTGCGGGTCGAGCTGCATGCCGGGAAGCGGACCTCCTCCAAGGCGATCGAGCTGTCCGGCTACAACGCAGTCGTCAGTCGCGTGACCGTCGGCAGTGGCACACGTGCCAACAGCAGTGGCGTGCGCGTGGGTACGGGGCGCAAAGCCTCCTTTGGACTGGATGTCGCGCACATGCTCCCGGTTCACGGCTACGCACACGATGATGGCCACGTCTGGTTCGGGCTGGGGAAGGATGCCTTCACCATCTCCCTGACCTCCCTGGCAAAGGAAGGCCCGATCTGGTTTGCCGAGTCGGGGATCTACATCGCCCGGGCCGATGATCCGGAGACGTTTGAACAGTATCGCGCCCGCACCAAGCCGTGCCTGACCATTGCCCAGCAGGTTGCGGCGTGCGCCGAGCAGTCGCTGGCCGGCGCCATGAACGGACAGATGCGGCCCCATCCGATTGCGTACTGCTGCGGCGCCAAGCACGCCCGGCAGAAGTTCTGGATCGAGCCGTGCGGCGATGTCGAGCTGACGCAGTGGCTGATCCAGCAGCCGCCTGCAGCGGATACGCCCCGCTGGAAGAACGACGGCAATGCACGCATTTTCTTCGGGTTCGACCGCTGGGCCGTGGAGGGTCGTCACAACGATCCCTGGCCGGTGATGTCCAACAATCTGCAGTTCCGGCGCGATGCGGTGCGTGCCGTTCAGAAGTCCTTTGCCGTGCCCCTGGCGCACGCCATGCTGGCCGGCGAACCGGCGCCGGACGCGACCATGGTCGCGCTGATCCGTTTCCGTTTCGAGAACCTCAGCGACCGACCGGCCACCGCCGAGTTGCCGCTTGCCTACAGTCACTCGGCGGGACGCATCGCCAACCGCCGGGAGGCCCGCAACCTGAATAGCGCCGATAAGCAGACCGATACCTTGCTGCCGCGATGTGAGCGGGAGACGCTGACCATCGAAGGCGACCGGGTGTTGGGCGCATTCAAGGGCGAGCAGGTGTTACGCCTGGCTTTCCAGACGGACATGCAGACCGAGGCGCTCGGCGATACGGTGCGTTTCCGTAAGGAGCTGGCGCCCGGTGCACGGTGCGAGTTGCTGGTGCGCATTCCGTATGTGGCCTTGGCTGACGAGGCAGACGTCGCGGCGCTGCGCGCGCTGGATTTCGACCGGTGCTACGGCGAGATGGCGCAGTACTGGCGCGCGGAAGGGCGCAAGGGTGCGCAGATTCAGACGCCGGAGCCGCATCTGAACGCCGGCTACACGGGGCACCTTCCGATGGTGCTGATGACCGATCTCGGCTATCCGGACGGCTCGGGGCTGGTCAACACCTCGGTCGGCACAACCACCTATGGCAACTGCACCAATGAGTCGGTCATGGTGGTCGAGGAGTTGCAGCAACGGGGCCTCCCGGAGGAAGTGCGGCGGCGCTTGGGAATCTGGGTCAAGTATCAGGGCACGGCCGGGCTCAAGGGGCGTTTCACGGATCACGAGGGCGTCCTGTTCGGCGCCGGCGGGCTGCAGTGGGGCGACAGCTACGATCAGCATCATGGCTGGGCCCTGTGGGCGCTGGCGCGGCATTTCCTTCACACCGGCGACCGCGACTGGTTCGCCGGCGTCGCGGCGGCGGTGGTGCAAGGGGCGAACTGGATTGTCCGGCAGCGGCGCGAGACGTTGACGCCGGAGCCGCATTCACGCGGCTGGGAGCGCGGCTTCCTGGCCGCTGGTGCCCTGGAGGATGTGGACGACTACTTCTACTGGCTGAGCACCAACGCGCTGACGTGGCGGGGCTTGAACAGCGCCGCAGAGGCCTTGGAACGGTTCGAGCATCCGGAAGCGGCGCGCTTGCGGCGCGAAGCCGACGCCTACCGCCGTTCGCTGATCGCCGGCTTCGAGACCGCGCGCCGGCACAGTCCGCTGATCCGCCTTCGCGACGGGCGTTGGATCCCGCACTATCCCTCGCGCCTGTACTGCCGGGGCCGCGACTACGGTTGGATCCGCGAGACTTTGGAAGGCTCCGTCTACCTGCTGATCTCCGGGCTCTATGCGCCGAAGAGCAAGCAGGCGGGCTGGATTCTCGACGACTACCTCGATACCCGCTACATGAACGCACCGTACAGCTACGTGATGGAAGATCCGCAGACGCAGTGGTTCGACTGCGGCGGCATCTGCCCGCAGCCAGCGCTGCTGGCCGGTCTGCTGCCGCATCTGGATCGTGACGAGATCGAGGTTTACCTGTGGATGTTCTTCAACGCCTGGGCCGCCTGTTATCGCTCCGAAGTGCAGGCCTTTGTGGAGCATCCCCAGCCGGTGCTCGGCTTTGGCAACTGCGCGCCATTCAAAACCAGCGACCAGTCCAACGCCATGAAGTGGCTGGCCTACCTGTTCGTTTACGAGCGGGAGGGGTTGCTGCACCTTGGCCGCGCCATTCCGCGCGCCTGGTTCGCGCAGGAACAGGCTTTTAGCGCCACGCGGCTGAGTACACCGGCTGGCATCGTTTCGGTCGAGTACCGTCCGCAACCGGCGGCCGGGAAGATTGAAGCCGAGGTCGAACTGGAACTGCGCGCGAAGCCCGAGCGGTTGTTGCTGCGCTTCCGTCACCCGGAAAAGAAGCCGATCCAGTCCGTCACGATCAACGGTCGCGTGTCACAGGCGTTCGATGCTCGGAGTGGCGATGTGGAACTGCCGACTACGGGCGGCAAGGTGTGCGTTTCGGTGGGCTATTGATGTGTGGTGACGCAATTGGAGCGGGCACATGAGGGCGGAACGGACGGGCCTCCCATCCGCACAAAAGAGTTTTCCATCGGCCAGATGATCGAGGACGAGGACGACGACGAGGACGAGAGGCTCGCGCTGCCCTGGTATGGGCATCACCCCTGCACGATCTCGATCCCTGCGGACGCCTCGACCGCGATGCCGGCCGGAACCACGACTTTTCCGCCTGCCTTGGCGTCCATTTCGATCCGGATCTCGCCGCGGGGTGTCGGGACTACGCCCTTCGCCCAGGCGAGGTCGCCCAACTGAGGGCGTATTGAAACACGTGAGAAGCCCGGCGCGGTCGGCTGCACCCCCAGCACGTAGCGGGGGAGCAGGTAGCTCGCAGTTCCGCCCCAGCCGTGACACCGGCTGATGATCGGCTTGTGCCAGCCGCCGTCGGGTTTCAAGTCGCACGATTCCCAGCCGGTGCTTGAGCCGTGGTCGAGCATGAACCCCCAGAACCTGCGGATCCCTTGCAAAGCCAGAGTCGCCAGGCCGACCTCGAACTCGCCCGCATGCTGCCACATGCGCATGCCGCTCCACTCCGCCTGGCGCGCGCCGGCGGCCAGCGCCCGGTCGAGTAAAGGGCGGCTGGCTTTACGGTCAACCGCGCCAGCGAGGATGGCAAAGGTGTTGACGTGCATGCTGCCGCTGCCATTGGCCTGGGCCGCTGGCTCGTCCGTGAAGGTGCCGCGCGCGGCATCCCAGTGTTCCGCCTGAACGCGCTGCTGGATCCGGTCCGCAAGGGCGTGGCAGCGCGCGCGGATGGCGTCATCGCCCCGCAGGACGGCCAACCGTTCGCCGTTGCGCAGGCCGGCGATGACTTGCATGAGCATGGTGCCGAGGGATTTCCAACCGTTCCATTCCGTGCTGTATCCGGTTCCTGCGGGGTAGTCATGCGTCTCGTGCGCGGCGACCAGGCGTTCGACCGTAGGCCAGAGCAAATCCAGCAAGGCCTTGTCGCCGGTGTACATGACGTAATCCAGCAGACAGCTCAGGTAATCGGTGGAATAGTGGATCAGCAGCATCTTGTGCGTGCCGTAAGTGAAGGGGATGTTCGGCATGTAGCTGATCCCCTCGGGCGCGACAAAACCGGCATCCGTGTGCTGGTGCGCGCCAGCCGCGGCCGCGCTCGCCGGAATGAAGCCGTTGGCCATCTGCGAGGCGGCGAACAGGATCAGCGAGCGGCGCGCCAGTGCGGCGTCGCCGAACGGTGTCCAGCCAGCCAGGAACTGCTGGCGGTAGTCACTGACCCACAGCAGCCCATCGCGCTTGATCCCATCCTCGTAAAACCGCTGCATGCAGAGCATCGTCGTGTAGCGATTGAGGTCCCAGATGCGGTTGATCAGCGGGTCCGAGGAAGAGAACGCTCCGCGTTCCACCACGGGATAATGGACGAGCGTCATGGCCAGGCTGTGCAGCCGGATGGAAGCATCCGGTGATGCCGTGCGGATATGGACAAACTGGAAGGCGCGCCGGCCTTCGTGGCGGTACGCCCGGGCCGGACCGGCCACGCGGTGTTTGTCCTCGGGCAGGTGGAACCACGAGCAGTTGTCGCAACTGCAATCCGTATCGCACGCCTCCTCGGCGGACTCGCCGTAGGTCACGATCATCTCCGCGGACTGGTCCGAGGAGGCCACGATGTCCAGGAATCCGACCAACTCGCGGCCGAAGTCCACGATCACGTGCGCGACGCCCTTCAGGACCGCGGGGGTCTGGCCCGTGATGACGCCCTGGGGATCGGCTGCGCCGCTGGCCCGCAGAATGGCCACGGGCGGCACAACGGTTCGCTGCAGTGTCGGTTCCGGCCCCGCGTGTCCGGCGAGATCCAAATGAGGAAAATCGTGTTCCAGATTCATGTCGATTCCTTTCGAGACCTTCGAAACCGGGCTTGCAGGGGGGCAAGCGCCTCCTGCCTCAGCCGAACACCTTCCGCATGCGGTCGCAATAGTAGCGGACGTTGTCGAACTCGGCATCGGGCGCGATGCGGTGGTCGGGGCAGGGGATGTACCCGCCGAGCGCCACCAGCGGCTTCAGGCGCTCGATCTCGGCATCGATGGCGGCGCGGTTCTGCGCGAACACGGTCTTGTTCATGCCGCCCACTCCGCGCAGCTCCTTGCCGTATTTCTCTCGCCATGGGCGGATGCTGGCGTCCCACGTGCCAACCTCGATCGGGAACATGGTGTTCACGCCGTTGGCAAACCAGGTGGGGATCAGGGCGTCGATCCAGCCGTCGCAATCGAGCGAGCAGATGTCCAGCCCGTGCGCCCGGGTCAGGTCCGTGATACGCTTGTAGTGGGGACCCACGACCTCTTCGAACATCGACGGCGCAATGAGCGGGCCATTCTTGAAGCAGATGTCCTCCCAGAAGTGGGCGAAGTCAAACTGAACCCCGGACTCCAGCATGGCCTTGGTGTTCCGGTAGCAGAGGTCCGCCACCGTGGCGATGATCTCGCGAAAGAGATCCTGATCATCCGCCATGAGGTAGCAAGCGCCTTCCATGGTCAGGACATTGCGGATGTCGCCATAGAGGCTGCCGCACTGCAACCCCAGTGGGTCCTGCCGCGGCTGCTCCCCGCAGCGCCACGCCAGCGTGGCGCGATCTACGCGCTGCTCATCCCACTGGTAGCGCCACTTGTAGTGCTCCTCCCACGCCGCACGGTCCTTGAGCAGGTAATCAACATGGGCGGGAATGGAACCGGCATCCGGCTTGCTGATGTAGGTGACGCCGTCCCCCTGGCGGACATGCTTGGTGCCATCGGGGAACTCGGCCACGGTCGTCCACTCGAAGCCGGGGAGCAGCCCGTTGTTGGCGTAGCACATGCGCTGCCAGCCAAAATCGAAGCCGAGTTTCGCGTTGAGGGCGAGGTCCACGCTGTTGCCGTCATTCCATCCCGCCGCCTCCTCCGGCCGCAAGTGCCCTTCGCGCACCCATTTCTCCAGCGTCTCATGCCAGTAGCCGAAGTGCACGACCGGCAGCCGGTCATAGGGTTGGTAACGC
>JBIJDW010000189.1:0-6469 GCA_044343885.1 Kiritimatiellia bacterium | reverse complement strand
TGGTCTGACCGGCGATCCCCTGGGGCTGGTTGGTGGTGCCATGAACGACGGAGACGCGCCAGCAGTCGCCCGAGGCGCTGACCGCAAACGACGGCGGGGTGGCACCCGCAGCGGGCTGATAGGTGCCGGTGTCGTAGGAATAGGTTTCCTGGCGGCCATCGGGATGGACGACCGATGCGAGGCGTCCGATCTGGTGATTGGCCGTGTTGGTTCCGTAGTAGGTGGTGACGGTGCGGAGGCTGTCCGCCGCGCCATAAGCGGCGGCGGGGTTGACGGCCGTCTCATCAATCTCCTGAAGCTCGCCGCTGGCGGTCTTGCGATAGGCCCGGTAGGATTTGGCGACGACCGTTCCCAGGATGGATTCCGTGATGGATCGGGGGGACTGGTCATTGAGGCGCGGACTATCGAGCGGGTCCACCGGCGTGTAGCTGGTGGCCATTGAGCGGGCGGCCTGGGGGACGGAGGTGAGCGCCGAATCCATGAAGCCCGAAAGCTCATTGGTCGCCCGTCCTGCAGAATCATAGCGGCGCGCGCGCGACCGGCCAGCGCAACACCTGAGGCTTTGAAAAAAGCCACGCGGTGAAGTACACTTCCTTCATGTGACTAAAACATGGAAGGAGACAAAGTGTCTTACACGCGCGTGACGAATGAAGAGCGTAGATTAGTTTACGAATGGATGCAAGAAGGAAAGGGCGTCCGCAAGATCGCAGAGTTACTGAAACGGGCGGCGAGCACGGTGAGCCGGGAGGTGTTAAGGAACACGGGGGGTCGCGGCTACCGGCCGAAGCAAGCCCAGGAACTGGCCGAGACCCGCGCGTTACGTCCGGGGCCGAGGCGGTTTACCGACGAGGTGAGGCTGGATGCAGAGGAGAATCTCAGGAAAGGGTGGACGCCGGAGGCGATCTGCGAGCGTGCGAGGCTTGAGGGGCGCGAACATGTATGCAAGGAGACCATCTACAAGCACGTGTATGCGGACGCGAAGGCCGGTGGTGACCTGTGGGAAAACCTGCCGCATGCGAAGCGCAAACGCAAACGCCGCTGTCCGCGCCAAGATGGCCGCAGGCGCGGCGTGATTCCGGGTCGGCGCGGGATCGAGACACGCCCGCCGGAGGTGGAACTTCGGATCACAGTGGGACACTGGGAGGGAGACCTGGTGGTCGGCGCGTATGCGACGGGCTATCTGGTGACGCTGGTGGAGCGGGTGACCCGGTACACGCTGGTGGGATGGTCGCGAACCAAGGAGGCGGACGAGGTCACGGCCGTAATCATCGGGCTTCTCCGCCCCGTCGGGATCGCCTGCACGGGGATCACGTTCGACAACGGCAAGGAGTTCGCCCGGCACTGCGAGATTGCTTCGGCCCTGAAGGTTGATGTGTTTTTCGCCCGTCCGTATCATTCGTGGGAGCGTGGGACGAACGAGAACACGAACGGGCTGATCCGGCGCTTGTACCCGAAGATCGAGTCGTTCGCGGCCATAAACGCGGTGGATCTGCAACGGATCGATACGTTCCTGAACGACCGCCCGCGCAAGTGTCTCGGATGGCAGACGCCGAGGGAGGTGATGAAAGCCTTCCTGGGCGCAGCCGCCATCGCGGCGGCCTAAACGGACAACGCACGGCCCGGCAGCGGGGAGGCGAATACGCCTCCCCACTGCCGGGCCGTGCCCCGAAACCGCCCATTCCCGCCCCTCGCCCGGTTGCGCGACCCCTTTGGTCTTGCGAAACCGCCCGGTCCGTGTCAAACTACCCCTGTCCTGCACATGAAGAAAGCGCGCCCCGCCAGCCAGTAGCCAGTGTTGCACTGGCTACTGGCTGGCGGGCGGTAATAGCGCCAGCTCCCGTCGGGTTCAACGGCGCTCTCGGTCAGGCCCGCCGCCGTGTAGGTGAAGGTGTTGGTCAGGCATGCGCCAGCGGGATCGGTGATGCGGCGAGTGACGCCATCGCCCCAACTGAAGGTCCGGATGGTTTCGATGTTCTGGACCACATTCGAGTTGTTGGCACCCATGAGGGACCGTGTGGTATCCCGCCCCTTCCGATCAGCGTGCAACGCCGTCGATTGATTCTCCTGTTTCAAGACCGTGTCGCCGTCGCTGGTCTGAAGGGTCCAGGCATCGGAATCGGGCGCGTAGACGAAATCGTAGACGGTGGTACGCGAACCCATGAGGCGCGTGATTCGGAGTTTGCTCAGGGTTTTCGGATCGGGATTGGCGAAAATAATGCTTTCAAAAGGGACGGCGTTCGCGGTGAGGCGATAGCACCCGTTGGAATCCTTGCCGCCCGCCAGATTATTGAGCGTATAGAACTTGATGGCATAGCCGGTGAAGTTGGTGGCCACGATGTCGGCGAGCCGGGTGGGCAGCAGCACCTGACGCAGAATCTGGTTGGAGTCCCGGATGACGTCCACGCCCATGTCCTGATAGGTCTCCTCGCGTCCGGCCACGGTGCGATGGCTGACGAGTTGCATAAATTGCGCGGAGGTCTTGAACGCATTAAACCGGTAGCGCTCGCCGTCGCCGGTATAGAGATCATAATAGGCGGGGTTTGCGAGGGTGGCCCAGCCATTGGCGTCGACCATAAAGACGCGGAACTTCTTGATCATGTCATCGCCAAAGACCGGCATGCCAATGGACTCGCCGTCCTTGAAATTCACGTCAAACGGTGCGCCTCCCTTCTCGATCAACGTCACCTGCCGGGGGGCGCCATCGCGGGTCCGCTCATGGGAAATCCCCTTCATGGCATAGCCGACCACGAAATTCAACGCTTGCGGCGTATAGATGATCTCCGAGAGCTGATTCTCGCCCACCCGGAACAGCGCCGACTTCACGGAGCTGCCGGGGCGTAGCGCACCCGCATTGATCTTGGCCAAGACGCAGTTCAGGAGCGCCTCACTCGGAAACGAGGGAAGACCCGTTTCTACTCGACCCAGCTTTCGGCTTCTCTTTGTCATGCTGTCTAGTGGCCGGGTAATGCAAGCCGTTACAAATTAACGACTTGCATCCCCACAGACCCGGACGTGCGGGACTACCGCATCCGGTTCCTCAAAGCATAGATTCGTCAAGCCGAACGCTATCCGTTCCTGTTGAGTGTACATTTCCATGAAGTGCTGTTGACCCCAAGATGTTTCCCAGTTACGGTTCTATACTCCGATACGCCGCTTCCCTACTGACAGGCTCCCTTCGGTCAAGGTTCGCCTCCCTTCAAACGGTACTATCAGCGTACTACGACTTCCAGCAATCCGTCCCGCCCGCTTCACTCGTCGTTTCGCGTTTGATTATTCAGTGGCCATCTCTGTTCGCTTGTGACGGAGCGATGACCGGCTCCGTCCCACCAGGCACTTGATCAGCCGGCTTTGCCTTACGTCCGGCACTTTCTGAAAGACTGCTGGATCTCCCAAGTTCCCATGAAACCCTTGCGCCCGCTCCCATCTGGAAGCCGACTCACACCTGCGCCCTGCTCTTCGACCCCGGTCGAGTGTTCACATCTAGCCCGTTGCGATGTGCCCATGTTGTCCTCAAACATTAGAACGTCAAGGACCTCGGCGATGCGTCGATTTCGGGGCTCAATCACACGGCCCGGTGCTTCGCTGTCTACGCTTCGTGCCGTCCTCACGGACGACGACGCAAGACTCGCTTATGGCTGGAGGCCAGCCTTTGCCATCCCGACTTTCATCGGGTAGGTTTCAACAGAAAGTTTCAAACTCGATTTACCTCATCTCGTCATTCCCTTTCTATGGATTTATCTTGGCGCAATCTAATTACGACCCCTATGGTTCCGACCCCTATGGTTCCGTAGCTGGCGGCTCGAAATTGAGCAACTGAAACCCTATATGAAGGCATATATTTGCTGATAAAGCCAACACCGTTCAACCCCGCTATTTTGAGGTGTTACGGGGTATCAATGAATTAGTTGCTGGAAGCCAGATATTGACAATGTCCGCATTTATACCATAACCACCTTGCTTGCCATCTGCTCCATAACTTATAAGACTAACCGTCGGATTTGTGACAGGGCCAAACGTAACATACTCAAACTGTCTACCCCAAATATCCTGGGTAACCTGAATCCATGATCGCAGCGCAACACCGTCTGTACGAAGTGAATCAATAGAGTCAGGTGCCACGCCATGGTAAGCAAAATAGGCGTTGATCCCATGAATAATATAATTGGCCATGTCAGTGTTCTTTTTAATTGCTCTATTTGTGTCCATAGGTCTGAGTCTCCAAGAGGTTAAACATATAAAACTTGTACTAACAAATAAGAACATTGCAACAACCATCCAAAGAGCAAACTTTTTCATGTCACTCCCATCTATTAGGATACACGCTGTAATCGAACTCCCATAGGAATACAGGTCGCCGTGGCGATATTGATATTATAGCTTGGGGGCCAATTGCCAACGCGTCCCACCCGCCCATACCAGCGAAACATGCAAACACAACTAGTGTCTGTAAATGATATTGGCGCGAAGCACTGCCAAAGTCGGATGGGGCCATCGCCTCCTCATCATCACTTACCACAACACTTCCCGGGCGTGGCGCACCTTCCATAAATGCATCAAGGGGGGGGGTACCATGCCCACCAATCACTAATCCTAATAACGGCCAAGACAATTGAGAGTTTGTGGGCTTCATTGTAAGTTCATTTTGATAATCGACTTTTTCAACCATAAAATTGGCGTTTTCCCACCGAGAACCTAATGAGTTTAACGACGCTCGCAATCCAAGCATGAAGTAATATTTCTCCCAACTAAATGGGTTAACGCTCCACCACCCGGATGGGGGTGTTGCTTTTGGCAATATCAGTAATATTCGATTAGGCAAATAGATATCACAAGCTCTACTCACTTCGTCATAAGATTCAAACGATGTTCCGTCACTTGCCTTCTTGGCCCACCCTAAAATGTCCGAGGCATACAATCCTGTCTTTATCGACAAACTTCCAATGCTGTCGCCAGCCTCCTTTCGTGCCACAGCATAAGCATCGGAACTCCTGTGTTCAATTATCCACAATCCAAGATAGTCAATCTGTCTAATTCCATTGTTTTCGCAGAAACTATACAAATGGTTCCCATTATCTTCTTGTGTTGGGTCGCGGTTGAGCCATCTCCCCAACCCCGGCGAGTAGTATCTAAAGCCGTAATACAGCAATCCCGTCTCGTCATCCGTGTACTTCGTGGAGAACCTGAACGGGTTGGCCGATGCCAGACTGCCGTTGCTGACCGTGGCGTTGCCGTACGGGCCCCACTCGTAATGGGCGAGGCTGGTGCCGCTCGCGTCGGTCAGATCGCTGACGTTTCCATTGCCATCGTAGAAATAGAAGGCTTGAGTGCCGTTCAGACTGGCGCTCAGGATGCCGCCAATCGTGCCGGCCCCTTGCATGCTTCCTGACAGGTCAAGACCGTAGACGTAACTGTTGGTCTGCGTGCCCGCCGTCTCCTGGATCATCGCCCAGCCGTCGTAGAGGAACTGGCGAGCGGAACCATTGACGGACTTGGCAACCCGGCGGGACATATAGTCATAGCAATTGGATACCACCGTAGCGGCGTTGGAGGCCAATACCAGCCTATTCTCACCATCCCACGCAAAACTCCATCCGTTGTAGTCGGTAAGATTTCCATCGAGGTCGTACTGCGGCACCTGTAGCGTTCCGTCCGTGATGTTCGTGTACTGGTTGAGTGCGTTGGCTGCGTAGGTAAGGGCCTCGGCGTTGTTGGAGGCTGTCTGACGGTTTCCTATCGCGTCATACGCATAGCCGTAGGCGTTCGTGCCCATGGCGGCGGAGGTGAGTTCCGAGCGGGGGTTGTAGCCGAAGGCGTTCGTTGCGGTGGCACTTCCGGAGTCGATCCGCTGGGTGCGGCGAGCGATGGAATCGTTAATATAATCGAAGGCACTCACAGTGCCGCCATTATAGCGATTGCTGACGGCGATAAGCAAGTCGCGATGGGCTTCGAAGGCGCGAGTGACCGCGAACCCGGATGGACTGGTCCAACCGGAGAGGAGGTCTGTGCCGGGGAGGTAGGAATAATTAACCACAGATGACACGGATTGCACGGATGAGGTGACGGAAGCAAAGCGGCCATCTCCCGAATAGCCATACCCGACCTGATAGGCAGATCCGATCGAAAGCCCGGAATTGCGCCCGAATGAATCATAGTGCCGCGTGATCGTGCCCATGGCGTTCGTCTCGGCGGCGAGTTGCAAGGCGTCGTTGTAGGCAAACGTGCGGGTTCCGGTGGCGTCCGTGATGGTGCGCTGGCGGCCGAGACGATCATACGCAAAGGTCACATCTGGGGTGGCGTCGGAATAATCAATGCCGATCAGTTCCCCCGTGGTGTTGGTGTAGTTGTAGGTCGTCGTCACGCCACGCGCCCAGGTGCGGGTGGCGAGTTGGCCTTGCGGCGTGTAGGTGTAGGAGGGGCCTTTCCCGTCTGCGTAAACCTTGTTGGTGAGCAGGCCCGTCGCTTCATCGTA
>JBIJDW010000188.1:0-6471 GCA_044343885.1 Kiritimatiellia bacterium | reverse complement strand
CAGGATAAACGCGAAACCGTCCGCCGACGTGAGGCCGACCTCGACGCCAAGCGGGCGATGGCGCGGTGTTGATGGCGATCACGCCTCCACGACGAGCACGCTGTTGAGCGTGCCATGGCTGTTTTGGGTCCAGTCGCTGTTGGTGGGATCGACGCACCAGGTCCCATTGATTACAAACTTGTACTCGTGCGTTCCAGGCGGCAGCATCACGGCTGCTGAAAAGAGCCCTGTATTTTTTTTGTCGGTCATCAACTTTGCCTGCGGATCCCAGTTGTTGAACGAGCCAGCAAGATAGACGACCGATTTGGGATCGGCCTGCACGGATAAAACCACGCGGCGGGTCTTGGTTGTAGATTTGGCCATGACGGGTCTCCCTTTTTATTAGGTGATACGGCGGCTATTATCTTAAAAAAACAAAAAATCGTCAAGTTAGAACTTGGTTAAATGTCGGTCGGCTAGTTTGAATAGTTTCACACGATTCTGAAAAATCTGCTATTATTTCCCCGTTTCCGGTATATGGAGTGTTTCTCACATGGAACCAGCTCGCGAAGCAGCGGGGAAAAGACGCAGCATGAGCCACGCAACACGTTCGATCATTATCCCTTTTTATAACGAAGAAGCCTGCGCACGGTTCGTTCTGGACGAGGTGCGGGCCTGCCAGCCGAATGCGGAAATCATCGCGGTGGATGATGGGAGCCGCGACGGGACCTGGACGGTGATTTGCGGCACGGCCTCTGTCAACGGTTTGCGGCTGACGCAAAACCGGGGCCAGAGCGCGGCTATGTACGCCGGCATGCGCGCCGCCTCCGGCGAGTATATTGTGCTGATGGACGGCGACGGGCAGAACGATCCGGCTGACATTGAGAGGCTGATTGACCGGCTGCAGCAGGGAAGTTTGGATGTGGTCTGCGGGCAGCGGGTCAAACGGCTTGACACCTGGAGCCGCCGCAGGGCCTCCCAAGTGGCCAATGCAATTCGTCGGAGCGTTCTGAATGACGGCATCAGCGACACCGGTTGCTCGCTGAAAGTTTTCCGACGTGAACATGTGGAACTGCTCGTTCCCTTCAACGGGCTGCACCGGTATCTGCCGGCGATTTTTAAACATGCCAACTTGCGCATTGCCGAGATGCCGGTCAATCATCGCGCGCGGACCCAGGGCGTGTCGAAGTACACGAACTGGAACCGGGCATGGCGCGGCATCTATGATCTATTTGGCGTCCGGTGGCTTCTGAACCGCAAGGTCGTTTATCCCAGAATGGAGCAGCACGATGGAGCATGAACTGTTTATGATCGGGCACTGGATGGTCACGCCGTGGAAGCTGATCGGCTACGCCGGCGTGTTGCTTTTCGGTGGACGCTGGTTTGTACAGCTCATCGCTTCGGGCTTGGAAAAGAAGCCGACCTTTCCTCGACTGTTCTGGTACATGAGCCTCGTGGGAAGCGTCTGCCTGCTGGCGTACTTCACGTTCGGGAAGAACGATTCGGTGGGCATCCTATCCAATCTGTTTCCCGCCTGTGTCGCTGGTTACAATCTGTTTCTGGACATCACCCACAGACGGCGCGCGGCGACTTAGGGAAGTCGCTTCTCCAGTTCCCATCCCAGCACGGTTTTTCCGCGATACTTATGGGAAAAGCAGATCTTTGCGCCTTCCGGAAGCCTGTTTTCGTTCGCGTGCTGATAGCTGATGAACAGGGCTTTCGGATGGCGCGCCGAAAACTCCAGGAGGGTTTTCGTTTCGCCGCTCAACACCGTGATCGGTTGGCTGATCCGCCCCAGAAACTGATACTGGCCGTGGTACTTTCCAATATGCGCGACGGGTATCCCTGCGTCCATCTTGCTCTTGATGAAGACCGCCGTTTCCTTTATATCAAAATTATCCATGAGGCTTTGCTTGGCGTCAATGATCCCACACAACAGCGCCAGTGTCATGGTTAAGGCGATGCGCTTGACCGTGTGGCCGGTCGAACGAAAAGGCAGCAGCAGCAGCAGCCCGGCAAGCAGAAACCCGATCGCAGCAAACAGCGTGTCTCCCGACTCCAGTTGCCCCACATCGCTGCCCAGATGGAACAGCGGGACCGCCAGTGCGGCCAGACCGAGCAGCAGGAACAAGATACCGAGCATCTTCTCCGACGTTTTCCCGGCGAAACCCTCGGCGCGGGCAATGTTCCGGCCGATCAGAAGTGCGCCGGCCGGGATGAGCGGAATTAGATAGTGAATCTGCTTGCCGCTGATCATGGAAAAAATAAGGAGCGGAAGCCCTAGCCAGGCGAGACAGAAACGGGTTCCGGAATCAGCGTCCTTCAGGTTTAGGCGGGCCAAGGAGGGACGGAAAAGAATCCACGGGAAGAAGAAAAGCGGAACGAAGGGCAGGTACCACCAGAACGGCCGGCGATGCGCAAACGACTCCGTGACGCGATTCGCCGTCTGTCCCCACAGAATGGCGTGACCGTAAGCGGCGCCACCCTGATGGGCGGCGGGAATGGCCCAGAGCAGGGCCAATGCAAGTCCAAGCGCGGCAGCACCCAGAACGGCCAGGACCCATCGGACGCGAGCCCGAGGTTCCCGGCGGGCATCCCACCAAACCCGGAAGAGTGGAATGGAGAGAAGATACACCAAGACAGCCGGACCTTTTGTCAGCAGTCCGCCGGCAATTCCGGCGGTGAGCATCCACCAGCCGCCCCGTTGTCCTTCGCCGGCGCGCAACGTTCCTAACAGCCCAAGCAGAATCCAGAACGTGAGAACCATGTCGAACATGATGGCGACCGACCAAGCATCCCAGAGCACGATGGAGGCCAGAATCAAGGCGGCGCAGACAGCCGTTTTCCGTTCCTGAGGCCACAACCGCAAGCTGATCCGGTAGACCAAGATCAGGCTGAGCAGACTGAAGATTCCGGGAATCAGGCGGGGCGTGAAATTATTCACGCCGAAAAGCGCCCAACCGGCGTGCATCATCCAGAACAGCATGGGGGGTTTGTGGGCATAGGGCTCGCCGTTCAGGTAAGGAACCAGAAAAGAATGGTTATTCCACATTTCCCAGGCGGCGGAAACATAGCGCGTCTCGTCGATCGGTGTGATCGGCAGGGACAGGGCTGCGCACAGGTTTATCAGAAAAATCAGCAGCAGCGGCAGTCTCAAATCCTGAATCATCTGTTTCATAAACGGATCCCTAATGCTCGGCGCTTCCAAGGGTTTTGCAAGCGGTGCGGTAGTAAAACAGATTTGGACGTGCTTGTCCATACCCACTCTTCATCACCCAGCAATTCTAATTATCATCCAGATGTGCGCCCCCTCGTACACGCCCATGTCCTGTACCCGCAAATCAGGGAGTTCGCCCATCCACGCGCGCAGATCGGAAAACTTTCCCCTGATTCAGAATCGCCGCGTCCTCACAATGAGAATTGCCGTTCGTCCGGCGGGTGTGCTATCCTGTGCCCATTCCAAATGAGGAGGTAATCGAACCGCCATGCTTACAGCCGACCACCTGCGCAGCCAGTATCTCGCCTTTTTTCACGCCAAGGGGCACACCGTCATCTCTGGATCGTCGCTGATCCCGGAAAATGATCCGACCGTGCTGTTCACCACGGCGGGGATGCATCCGCTCGTCCCGTACCTGCTGGGCGAGCCCCACCCCGGCGGCCGCCGCCTGACCGATGTGCAGAAGTGCGTCCGCACCGGCGACATCGATGCGGTGGGCGATGCCTCGCATCTGACGTTCTTTGAGATGCTCGGCAACTGGTCGCTGGGGGATTATTTCAAGAAAGAGGCGATCACGTGGTCGTATGAGTTTCTCACCTCGCCCCAATGGCTCGGATTCTCCCCCGACCAGCTCTCGGTTACCGTGTTCTGCGGCGGGGAGGGCGTGCCGAAGGACGAGGAGTCCATCGCCATCTGGAAGTCGCTCGGCATTCCATCCGAACGCATCTACGCACTCCCCAAGGAGGACAACTGGTGGGGTCCGGCGGGGGTGACCGGTCCGTGCGGTCCCGATACCGAGATGTTTATCGATACCGGTAAATCCGCCTGCTCGCAGGCGTGTCGCCCGGGCTGCCGGTGCGGTAAGTACGTCGAGATCTGGAACGATGTCTTCATGCAGTATAACAAGACGGCCGACGGCCGCTACGAGCCGCTCAAGCAGAGCAATGTCGACACCGGCATGGGCGTCGAGCGGACGATCTGCATGATGAACGGATGCCAGACGGTCTATGAGACGGAACTCTTCGCGCCGCTCATGGCCCAGATTCGCGCGATGGCTACTGTCCGCCCCGCCGACGAGGCTGCCGCCGTGCGCGCGGAGCGAATCATCGCCGACCACATGCGCACCTCGGTCTTCATCCTCGGCGATCCCAAGGGCGGCGTCAAACCGGGCAACCTTGGCGCCAATTATGTTCTGCGCCGCCTGATCCGCCGCTCGGTGCGCTACGCCAAGCTGCTCGGCATCGCACCAGGCTACAGCCGCGCGCTGGCCGAGACCGTCATCGCCAACTACCGGCATGTCTATCCCGAACTGGAAGCGGCACGCGAGACGATCCTCGCCGAATTGGTCGGCGAGGAGGACCGTTTTGAAAAGACGCTCACCTCCGGACAGCGGGAGTTCGACAAGATCGCCGACGCGCTCCGGCAGCATGGGCAGACCAATCTCTCCGGCCGTACGGCCTTCAAGCTCTACGACACCTACGGCTTTCCGCTGGAGTTCACCGAGGAGCTTGCCGCCGAACAAGGCCTCGCCGTTGACCGCGCCGGTTACGAGGAGGCCTTCAAGAAGCACCAGGAGCTTTCCAAGCAGGGCGATGCCAACTTCAAGGGCGGACTGGCCGACAGCACGGTTGCCACGACGCGCCTGCACACCGCCACGCACCTCTTGCACCAGGCGCTCCAGACCGTCCTCGGTCCGCACGCCCTCCAGAAAGGGTCGAACATCACCCCCGAGAGGCTGCGTTTCGATTTTGCGCATCACGAGAAGGTCACCCCCGGTCAACTGGCCGAGGTCGAGCGGATCGTGAACGACATCATCGCCCGCGACCTGCCGATCACCTGCGAGACCATGCCCATCGAACAAGCCAAGGCAGCGGGCGCCACGGCTCTCTTCGCCGCCAAATACGGCGAGGAGGTCAAGGTCTTCACCGTCGGGGACTTCTCCAAGGAGGTCTGCGGCGGGCCGCACGCCGCGCGCACCGGCGAGCTTGGCGCCTTCAAGATTCAGAAGGAAGAGGCGTCATCCGCCGGCGTCCGCCGCATCAAGGCGGTGCTGGCCTAGCGGATCGCGGCGAGGCGCGCGGCGAGCCGGGCGAGGCCCGGGTCGCGGGCGCCGAAGGTGACCAGCGCCGTGTTCGGCGCGGCGGCGGCGCGCATCGCCGCATCGGCATCCTCCAGCGTGGCGACGGTCTGCGCTGGCACGCCGCGTGCCGTGAGCCGCGTCACGAGGTTTTCGCCGGTGATCCGGCGGTCCGCCGTTCCGCCCATGTCGTAGACCGGCAGAATCAGGAGCCGATCGCCGGGTCGGACCACGCGGACGAACATCGCCACCAGATCCTCCATCATCTTGCCCAGCGGACCGTAGCCGTGCGGACGCCAGACCGCGATGATGCGGCCGAAGCCTGCGGCGAGCGTGGTCCAGGCTGCCGCCAGCTTTTCGGGATTGTGACCGTAGTCGTCCACGACGACCGCGCCGCCGCAGAAGCCGGTGCGCTGCATGCGGCGCTCGACGCCGCGGAAGGTCGCGAGGCCAGCGGCGAGCACGGGGGCGGGGATGCCCAGAGCGCGGGCGAGCCGGACCGCGTGCCAGGCGTTCCAGATGTTGTGCATCCCGGGGAGCGGCACGGTGAAGAGGATGCCGTCCAGGATAAATTGGCCATTCCACCCCTCGTTGCGGGCTTCGGCGGGCGCGGACGTTTCGCCGACGCCGTCAATCACGATCCCGGTGACCCGCTCGCGGAAGCGGCTGAAGAGCGCGAGTGCTTCGTCGCGTCCGAAATGGTCGGCGGAGGCGTTGGTGATCACCGCATGTTCGGGGGTAAAGACCATCAGCGAACGGTCGCTCTCGTCGGCTTCGATCACCAGCCACTCGCCGGCGCCGCAGCGAACCGAGGCGATTCGGCCGCCGTCGCCCCAGCCGACCACACCCGCGCCATTGACAACTGCGGGATCAAGTCCCGCCTCCTGCAACAGCCAGCCGAGAATAGCCGTCACCGTGCTTTTGCCACAGGTTCCGGTCACGGCGATGAGCCTCCGGCCCGCGGCCAGCTCGGCGAGTTGGGCGGCGCGATGAACGGTGGGAATGCCGCACCGGCGCGCGGCGGCGAGATCGGCATTGTCGTCCTCGATCGCGCTGCTGACCACCAGCCGCGCCGCACCAGCCGTGATGCCAGACCCGTCCTGAGGATAGAGCGCGACGCCCTGACTGCGCAGACGGTTGAGCGTGTCGGTCGCGTCGCCGCTATCGAGCAGCCGATCCGAGCCCGAGACGGGAATGC
>JBIJDW010000187.1:0-6492 GCA_044343885.1 Kiritimatiellia bacterium | reverse complement strand
ACGCCACTCAGTATCAACGCCTTGGATATTATGTTGCGTAATCGCCCCGTTCAACCCCAAAACGCCTGCGATTTTGCATGCTCATCCCGCCTCGCAACATAACGTCCCCCGCAACATAACCCTGTTTCACTGACCTGCGATCGCCCGCCGCTACCGCACCGGTCGGCGCGTGAGCGGGATCTACGAGACCGCTCACACCGTCTGCGCGGTCCGATACGTCCCGCGCCACCGCTGCCGCGTCGGCCGGGGCGCTAGCCCACGTCACAGGGCTGTCCACAGGATCGCCCGCTTGACAAACCCCGCAAGGAACGGGCCTTCCATCAGCCTTTCTCGCGACGGCAGAACCCGGTTGACGACTACGGATAACGAGGGAAATTCCGAATTCGTCCACCGTAGTCGTCGCCGTAGTCGTCAACCGACCCGTACCACCTGAGTAGTTACGAGACCCCGCAATGGACGGGCCTTGCCGCAGCTACTCGACACCCGACACCCGACACTCGACACCCGAGGCCCGTCCCTAATCCGCCGCCTTCAGTGATCGCATCAAGTCGCCGCTGATTGCTCGCTCCACGAAGTTATGTTTTTTGGCATCCATGGTTTCAAATTACATTATCTTTGCGATCTCCACAAGCCCCAAAAACCAGGGCGAACGCATCTCAATTTCTGCCCCTGCTGCACAATAAGAACACTTTTCGCAAAAACCGCAAAAAATCCGCCCACACTCATGTCTCATCGGTCAGCCGGTGCGCGTGGTCAATCAGATACAACGGCAGAGAGAGCAGGCGATAAGAGATGCGGGCTCCGTCATGCATCGAGCGCCATCCGGGACGGGCCTTGCCTCAACGTCCAACAACCAACATCCAATAACCAACGCCCAACGTCCAACGTCCAACAACCAACGCCCAACAACCAACGCCCAACGCCAACATCCAACACCGACACCGACACCCGACACTCGACACTCGACACCCAACGCCCAACACCCAACATCCAACGCCCAACACCCAACGCCCAACACCCAACATCCAACGCCCAACGGAGGAACCCCGCAAGGGACGGGCCTTCCCTCAGCTTGAATCGTGAGGAGGAACCCCGCAAGGGACGGGCCTTCCCTCAGCTTGAATCGTGAGGAGGAACCCCGCAAGGGACGGGCCTTCCCTCAGCTTGAATCGTGAAATCGAGAACGAGGACGAGGACGACACCCGACACCCGACAACCAACGCTGGTGAACCCTTCTCATCTCCATTGACCTGCGGCGCGGCGAGGACGCCGCTGCCCGCTGCGCGAATCCCCTACCCGCTGCGCGCATTCCCTGTTTCATCAGCGCGAAGCAATCGGGGCAGCGGCGAGCCGCCGCAGGCGAATGGGTGAGAAACAGACGCTTCCGGGTTTGTGGGGGGATTTTTCATTGAAGGGGAAGCGGGGCCATGCTCAAGCCGCCGAACTGGAAGAGCCGACGACGTGTGCGACGAAGCGTAGACGACAAAATGTGCGACGACGTGTGCGACGAAGCGTAGACGACAAAATGTGCGACAAAGTGTGGGACGAAGTGTGGGAGCTAGATGTCATCCCTGACCGCCTTTGAGAGTGGTCTGAGCATGGATGCAACCCGCCGGGGCAGGTCGTCCAGCAGTGTCTTGCGCATGGACGCGAACGGCATGCCTTTCTGGTAGACTTTCAGTCTCTCGTGGCCAAAGTGCTCTGCCATACCTGCTGCTCCTATCCATGCCACGCCACACTTCGTCGCTTTCTTCGTCCCACGCATTGTCGTCTACGCTTCGTCGCAAGACTTTGTCGAGACTGCTCTCGGCCAGCCCTATCTCGAGAACCCCGCAAGGGATGGGCCTTCCCACAGCTACACCCGACACCCGACACCCAACACCCAACGCTCAACGCCCAAAGAGATCATATGCGGGAGCGTGGTACGAAATCGCGCGAACGCCCAACGGGTTTGAACCGTGATCACCCGGCCGCATGGTACGCGCGGTCCCAGTCTTTGAGGACCGGGTCGAAGCCGAGGCTGGCGAGCGCCGCACGGACCTCGGTGAGCGGGCGGTGATCGGCGACATCGAACTGCGGCTCGGCGTCGGTCTTTTCCGAATACCCGCCCGGCGAGGTGCAGGCGCCTGCCGAGAGCTTGGTGGCGCAGATGCGGGCGAGCTGCTCGCGCAGGCCGGCTGGCTCGCGGGTGGAGAGGGTCATCCCCACGTCGGGAAGCTGAATGCGCAGCGCCGTCATGAGCTGAACGAGGTCGGCATCACCCACGGGGCAGGGCGGCGGCATGCAGCCGTGCGCCGGGCGCATCCGCGGAAAGGAGAGCGCCACGCTGCTCCGCCACCACGTGCGCTGCAGGTGGTCGGCGTGGAGGCCGGTGTAGAAGGCTTCGGTCCGCCAGTCGTGCAGGCCCAGGAGGGCGCCGATGCCGAGAAAGGTCATGCCCGCTGCGGCGGCGCGTTCGGGTGTGTCGAGGCGGTCGGCAAAATCGGCCTTGGGTCCGGCCGGATGAAGCGCGCGGTAACGCGCGGGGTCGTAGGTCTCTTGAAACATCGTGATGCCGTCGCAGCCGGCCGCGACGAGGCCGGCGTATTCCTCGCGCGAGAGGCCGTAGATTTCGGCCTGGATCGAGGCAAAGCGGCCGGCGATGCGCCGAACGAGCGCCTCAAAGTAGGCGGGAGGCGTGTGCCGCCGGTCATCACCCGCGACGAGCAGGAGATGCGCGAACCCCTGCCGTGCCAGCCAGTCGGCCTCGGCCTCGGCCTCGTCCAGTGAAAGGGCGCGGCGGGCGACAGCGGCCGCGCGATTGAATCCGCAATAGACGCAGGAGTTGCAGCAGTAGTTGGAGACGTACAGCGGCGCGAAGAACTGCATGGCCCAGCCAAAACGACGACGGGTGACGGCCGATGCGACCTGCGCCTGCGCCTCCAGTCCGGGCCGCGCGGCCGGGGAGAGCAGCGCGGCCAGGCGTTGCGGATCGAAGCGACCCGTATCGGCTCGCGCGCGGCACACATCGGACTCGGTGGCCGAGGCGATCAGCGCCGTGACGCGCTCCGGCGGCCATTCGGCCAGCACATTCTGGAAGGGCGTGTTCATGCTTAGGCGGAGAGAAATCCGGTGAGGGGACTGCTGGCCGAAGCCTCTGCGGATGCGGCCCGCGGACCGGCGTCGACACCCATCTCGGCGGCCCTGACCGCCCCGGCGAAGGCGCAGGCCATCGCGACCGGATCGCCAGCGGTGGCGATCGCCGTGTTGATCAGCACGGCCGATGCGCCCAGTTCGATCGCCTCGGCGGCGTGCGAGGGCAGGCCGAGGCCGGCGTCGACGATCACCGGCACGCGCGCCTGCGAGACGATGATCTCAATCATGTCGCGAGTGCGGATGCCGCGGTTGGTGCCGATCGGCGAACCGAGCGGCATCACCGCCGCCGCACCGGCTTCCTCCAGCCGCTTGGCCAGAACCGGATCGGCGTTGATGTAGGGAAGCACGACAAAACCCTCCCGCGCCAGGATCTCGGTGGCTTTGAGGGTTTCAATCGGATCGGGCAGAAGATGGTGCAGGTCGGGAGTCAGCTCCAGTTTCACCCAGTTAAACCCCCCCGCCGCGCGGGCGAGGCGGGCGATGCGGATCGCCTCCTCCGCGGTGCGCGCACCGCTCGTGTTGGGAACGATCACCACGCGATTGCGATCCAGACGCGTCAGGATGGGGTCGTCCGAAGGCGCGGCGTCGAGATCCACCCGGCGCAGGGCCACGGTCACCAATTCCGATCCCGACGCCTCCATGGCCCGAACCATGACGTCGTGCGAACCGAACTTGCCGGTTCCAATAAAGAGACGTGACCGGAATGTCCGGCCCGCGATGACAAGCGGCATCATGGCTCAACCCCCTCCAACAAAATGAATGATCTCGATCCGGGCACCCGGTTTCACCGGCGTCGTCGCCAACTGTTCGCGACGCACGATCACGCCGTCGCACTCGACGGCGACGTTGCGAGGCTCGACGCCCACGCATGCCAGCAAGGCTGCCAAATTCGGCGGCTCGCCGACCTCCCGCTCCTGTCCATTGAGTATCACGTTCATAGACAGACCATTTTGGACCCTGGCCGGATTTTTATAAAGCGAATTCTGCAAGCCCCGTAAACCCGTACTTGCACAGAACGCCGGAATGGGCGATACTGGTGACCCCTTTTGAAAGACCCTAGGAGACCTCTAAGATGCGCAAGACGATTGTAGCCGGCAACTGGAAGATGAACAAAACTGCTGCTGATGCGAAGGCGCTGATCGCCGATATCCGCCGCGAGACGGCGGACGGCGCGGGTGCCGTCGAGGTGGTGGTGTGCCCGCCGTTCACGGCCCTGGCATCCGCCGCCGCCGCGTTGGCCGGGTCAAGCATCGCCCTCGGCGCGCAGAACATGCACGCCGAGGCGTCGGGCGCCTTCACCGGCGAAGTCTCGGCCGCGATGCTCGTCGAGTTGGGCGTCACGTATGTCATTCTTGGCCACAGCGAGCGCCGGACGCTCATGGGCGAGACCGATGCGGTCGTGCAGAAGAAGGTGCGCGCCGCGATTCACGCCGGACTGATCCCGATCGTCTGCGTGGGCGAGACCCTTGACGAGCGCGAAGCTGGCCGGATGGTCGAAGTGGTCTCGACGCAGGTGCGAGGCAGTCTGGCGGGTGTCACGGGCGACGAGATGAAAGCGGGCAAGCTGGTCATCGCCTATGAGCCGGTGTGGGCCATCGGCACCGGCCGGACCGCGAGCAAGGAACAGGCGCAGGAAGCGCATGCGCTGATCCGCCGGGTCTTGGCGGAGCTGACCTGCGGCACGGCCGCAACGGCCGTCCGCATCCAGTACGGCGGCAGCATGAAGCCGGATAACGCGGCCGAATTGCTGGCCATGCCGGACATTGATGGCGGCCTGATCGGCGGCGCCGCGCTCAAGGCCGATTCGTTCGCGGCGATCATCAAGGCGGGTTGTTAATCACAAACGAAAGGAAGCGTCTATGAACATTCTTTATTATGTGTTGTGCGTGGTCGAGGTGCTGGTCTGCCTGCTGCTGATCGGAGTCATCCTGTTGCAGCGCGGCAAGGACGGCGGCGCAGCGGGCCTGAGCATGGGCGGGGGCATGGGCGAAGCTATCTTCGGCGCGCAGATGGGCAACGTGCTCACTCGTGTCACCGTGATCCTGGGGTTCATCTTCCTGACCAACACGCTCGTGCTGGCGATTCTCTCGGCCCGCCAGGACGGCCGTTCGCTGATGGAGGGCGCCGTGCGTCCGGCGACGCCAGCCGCAGCCTCCCTGCCTGGCGATTTCTCTGGCGCGTCGTCTTCGACTCCCGCTGAGACGGCGGCCTCGACTCCCGCTGAGACGGCGGCCACAGCTCCCGCCGTCGCAACACCCCCTGCGGCAACACCTCCTGCGGAGTGAACCGTCATGAGCCTAAACCTCGTGGATCGGATAGATGATCGGGTCACGCTGCGGCATGCGCTCATCAGCGTTTCGGACAAGACCGGCCTGGACACCTTTATCCCGGCCCTGCTGCGAGCCGCGCCGGGCATCCGGCTCTATTCGACCGGCGGCACCTACACCGCGCTGCGCACGCTGCTGGGCGCGCAGGCCAGCGGCACGCTCATGCAGGTCTCTGATTACACCGGCCAGCCGGAAATGCAGGGCGGACTGGTGAAGACGCTCGACTTCAAGATCTATTTGGGTCTCCTGAGCGAAACCTACAACACCGCCCATCAGGCCGATTTGAGCCGGACCGGCGCGGTGGCCTTCGATCTGGTCGTGGTCAACCTCTACCCCTTCCGCCAGGCGGTTGCGCGGCCGGACGTCACCCCCGAATCCGCTCGGACCAACATTGACATCGGCGGCCCCTGCATGGTGCGGGCCTCCGCCAAGAACTACCTGCGCGTCGCTTCGGTGACCGATCCGGCCGACTACCCGGCCCTCGCCGCCGAACTGGCCGCCCACGCCGGCACGCTCGGGCTCGCCACACGCGCCCGGCTGATGCGCAAGGCGTTCCGCCACACCGCCGACTACGACGCCGCTATCGCCGCGTTCTTCGCCGGCACGGAAGACGACGCGATACGGCGCGCCTATTCCCTGGCGTGAGCGGAGGTGGCGATGACTCCCTGGGCAAACATCCTGACCGACTTGATCCGGCGCACCTCGTGCGACCTGCCCGAGGATGTCGAACGGCGCATCCGCGCCTGCTGCGCCTGTGAGGCGTCCGACAGCCGCGCCGCCTCCATCCTCGGCTCGATCCTAGAAAACACCGCGCTCGCGCGCGCCCAGGAGACGCCGATCTGTCAGGACACCGGCACGCTGACGTTTCTCTTCAATCTCCCCGCCGACGGTTCCGCGCGCCCCGATGCGCTGGAGGCGGCCGCCCGCGAGGCGGTGCGCGAGGCGACGCGCCAGGGCTGGCTGCGACGCAACACCCTCGAGACGATCAGCGGCGGTTCGATCGACGATAATGTGGCCGAAGGCTGCCCGG
>JBIJDW010000186.1:0-6495 GCA_044343885.1 Kiritimatiellia bacterium | reverse complement strand
GAGCTTGTCCTTATAGGAATGGCAGCGTTCCAGCAGGCCGACGGGGGTGACGGTGGAGAGCAGCCAGGCCAGCTCGTGAACCTCCGGCACATCGCTTTGGCGAAAAAAGACGGCGCGGGCCGGATCGAGTCCGCAGGCGAGGAAGTCGATCGCCACATCCAGCGTCCCCTGCCGCAACTGCGCTGGATCATCCACCGTTGTGAGGGCGTGGTAATTGGCGATGAACAGGAAGGCGTCGCCCTTTTCCTGCAACCGCAGCGCCGGCCGCATCATGCCAAAATAATTTCCCAGATGCAATTTGCCCGAAGGCTGAATCCCCGAAAGAATGCGCATATCTGCTCCCCATGCCACGCGATCAGCCCGCAACGAGATACCCCGCGCCCGGCTCAACCGACGAAAAATATCGTATATCTTACCCCAGAGACGCCCAAGAGACAAGCGCTGATGAAAAAGCGGGAATTGATCATTCGCCATCCGATTGTTTGCGATGCGGAAAAACCGCTGGCCCCTCATTTGAAACCGCCTTACACTGGTGCCCTGTTGTGATGTCATTGTGCGGGCCCTGCGGGATCAGAAGATCCACCTTCAGCAATGGGTGCATGAGGACATCGGAGCGAAAGGACTATACAATGAAGATAGCTATGACAGGATTGCTTGTGGCAGCCGTTCTTTTGACTGGGTGCGGCAAGGATTGGGCAAAGAGACAAGCTAAGAAGGCCACGGACAAGGGTGCGGCAGTTGTTGAGGGGATTGGAGCGGGGCTGGCGGAGAACGGCAACAAAGCGGGCAAGACGTTGGGTGAGGGACTGGGCGCGGTGTTCTCTGGTATCGGGGAAGGTGTGGAGAAATCCGTGACAGCGCGTGATGTTAGGATTTCCGACGAGTTAGTGACGAAGGGTGTGTCAGTTACGGTCACCAAGCACACTGCCGGAACGGCGACAAATCAATGGCAGCACGGGCTGAGCCTCTATGTCGTGAACAAGGATGCTGTAGCCGGAACGCTTCGCATCAAGCTCTTCAATGGATCGACGCAGGAGATTGGAAGAGCGACGGCTCCAGTCACATTGCCTGCCGATGATGCCAAGTACATCCAGTTCCTCCTGGACAAGGAGATTCCGGTGCTCATGGCCAAGTTCATTGAACTGGACCTGAAGAAGGAGTAAGCGAGAAGACTCCCAACCAGATTCTGGAACGCTATTCGTAGGATCGGGATATGGAGCAGCGCAATGGATACGATGACATCAAGAGAACGATTTAGCCGCGCGTTCACCATTGTGGACCGGGAGAGTTGGGCAAAGGCGAAGAGCCGAATGCGCCCCTCGCGCCGTTTGTACACCTGCGAAAACCGCTGCTTCACCGTTGAATTGTCGTTATGAATAGGCGTTCGGTGAGGATCACAGTTGAGCGCAAGGTGCCTGTACCGGTTTTGATGATCGATGGTTCAACGCCGCTCTCTGGTGTCACCAAAATCTTTGGAAAGCCTAAGCTTGAAAAAAGTGGCGACAACAGTAGGCATCGGGTGCGCCTGGGCCTGCGTGGCGATGGCCCAGGATGGTCTGAGTCCTGCGGCGCAACCGACTTCCCGCCCCTCAGCCGTTCCAGTCATCGTGCCGGCCAGAGCGACGCCAGCGGGAACGTGGGCCCCCGCCAAAGCTGACGAACTGGAACGGCTGCATGACGCCTTCTTCGCCGAACCCGACACGGCGCGGCGGAAGGCCTTGTACGAGAAGAACCCGATCACTTCCAGGGACGGCCTGACGCTCGAAGACCTGGAACAAATTGCCCGCGTTGAGACACCGGACGGCAAGGGCAGCCGCGAAGCCATCCGCGTGCAGTGCCCGTGGATGAAGGACAACTCGCGCGGTTGGTTTATCTTTGGGCTTCCCGCCGGCTACACCCCGAAAAAGTCCTGGGGCCTGATCATCGTTATGCACGGATCGCACACCGACGGCGACAACCTGCCTCCATTCTACACGCCGCAACTGAACAATCTGGGCTTCTTCGTCCTCTACCCGACCACGACCGTCAAAGACGGCTACTGGGGTCAGCGAGATGAGATGATCAACCTGTTTCGCGAAATCGACTGGGTCGCCCGGCGGTATCGCATCGATTTCCGCCGCATCTCGCTCACGGGTGGGTCGATGGGCGGGTGCGGAACGTGGTCCCTGCTGATGGCCCGTCCGGAGTTGTGGAACGCTGGGGCTCCGGTCGCCGGCTACCCGGTGTTGAACGGGTTCGATTTCAACACGCTGGAGCCCATTCGCGGAACGCCTTTTTACATGTTGCACGGTGAGAAGGACCAGAGCGAGGGTACGCGCCGATTGGCGGCTGAATTTCAGCGGAGGAAGATCGATGTGACGTACGTCGAGGCCCCCGGCAGTGGACACACCCCGCCGGACCAGTACTGGAGCGATCTCTGCGTTTGGCTGGCAAAACAGCCCGCCAAGCCCTGGTCGCCGCGTCCGCTGTTTCTGCCAGCCGCTCCGTCGCGGCCCCTGTGGCAGGTGTACCAGGACCCGCTGCGGCTGGGCGATGACTCCGACGCCACGCTGGCGATGATCCGCGTCGGCCCGCTCGCCAAGGCCCGCCAGGCGGTGCGCGCGCCATCGGTCCAAGCGACGCCTCCCGACATGCGGGTCTACCTGCTGCGTGCGCTGGCGAGCGTGCCCGGCCTGCTGGACCCCTATCCCTTCGACCTTCAACCCAATAATTTCGCCGCTGGCCGCGGCTGGACCGATGTCGCCGAGACCGCCGCGCTGGAAAACGTGAGTTACGCCATCCGTGCCAAGTCCGGAGGAGACGGGGCGCAACAGGTGGTTGAAGCGGAACTGCGTCTGCTGGCCGCGAAGATCTGGGCCAAACGTTTCGGCTCCCTGGTCGACGCTGGAGGTGTCGCTTGGGTCACACCATACAACAACTGCATCCGCGAGCTTCGCGTGTGTTTATCATTTCAAACCTGGCCCCCGGAGGTACTGAAGCTGGTCCAGGCCACCCAGGCTCGCCTGCCCGTCAAATCGACATCTCCAGGAACAGGGGCAACCAAACGAAGATAAGTTCGGGATTAGACGGAAGGCCCAATCCCTTGTCGGTACTCCAAGAATGGGGTAGTCGGGGCAGGCGGCGAGAATGGTGGCCGTAGCCACCTCCTGCGCCTCGACATCCAGACGATGTTTCACGTCGCTTCGCGTGAGCGAATCGGCCTCGCCGCGGCGATTCAGATTGGCCAGCACGTGCTCGCCCGCGGCACAGTCCGCTTGGCGGGCGATGGTCAGGAGGGCGGGATGATCCTTCTACCCCCAGCGGAAGGCCGCGCTGGCTATTTTCTTTAGGGTCGGCGATTTCATTTTGTTCATCATCCATATTTCGCCGATGCGCTTGCTCATAAAGCCCATCGTTGGAAAAGAGTGCTGGAGCATCATAATATCGTGAATGCGAATATTCTTTTGAATGGCTAATGCCCATTCATTAATCATTTCGCCTGAACCGTCTCCAACGATATCGGCGCCTAAAATTCGGCCGGTACGGCTGACATAGACGCGGATAAATCCCGTGGTCAGGTTTTCTGCAATAGCCGCCCCGTAATCAGCATATTTCGTTTCTATGGTTTCAAAGGGGATGCCGTGTTTGGTCAGTTCTGCCGCATGCCTGCCCGCGTGGCTAATCTGGGGTTCGGTAAATACGGTTGATGGCACAACGAATTTGCGGAAGTCTTGTTTGAACGGCCACGGGGCCATGCTGTTCATCAATGCGATCATGCCCTGGTGCATCGCGGCGTGTGAGAACAGGTGGTAGCCGTTGCAGTCGCCGACGGCGTAAATGCTTCGTTGGCTGGTTTGCAGGAATTTGTTGACCATAATCTGGCCTTTTCCGCCAACGGCAACACCCGCTTTGTCCAGCTCCAGTTCTTTGTAATCGAGTTTGCGCCCTGTTGCGACCAGGAGTTCATCGCCAACCACGCACGTTCCTTTGTCGGTATATAACGCAACGGCATCGCCCTGCTTTTCAATTCTGGCGGGTTGATGGCCGGTCAATACACGCACGCCTTCTTTTTGCAGGGTGTTCTGCAAAATTGCAGCGGCGCTTGGTTCGCCGGCAGAAAGCAAGCAGGCTGAGCGCTGAATGATGGTTACTTGACTGCCCAAGCGCTGGAACGCTTGACTCAATTCACACGCTATAGCACCGCCTCCCAGGACAATCAAGCGTGGCGGGATGCGTTGCAGTTTAAATACATTTTCATTGGTGAGGGGTTTTATGGATTCTATGCCGGGAATGGGCAGCACCATCGGGCGAGTGCCTGTTGCGACAAAAATTCGCTTGGCGCTCATTGTTATTTCGCCCACTTTGACCCGGTGTGCGTCGATAAAAACGGCTGACCCCTGGCGCAAAAATACGTCAACCTTATCAAACATGCCGCTTGTTTTCTTCTCTGAAATGTATGACAGGTGCTGTTGAATGATGGCGAACGGGTTGTTTACTTTTGGTGCCTCAACCGGCGACAAACCATAGTCAGCCAGGTTAGAATAAAAGTTGCGCGCACGGGCAACGTGTAGCAGCGCCTTAGAGGGAATGCATCCCACATTCATGCACTCTCCGCCGATAGCGTTTTTTTCAATGGCCGCAACTTTGAGTCCCATTGAACTCGCCATAATCGACACCGCCATGCCAGCAGGCCCAAGTCCAATGCAAATGAGGTCGTAGTCGTATTTCATAGCATCCCTCGGATATGATCATTAAAGAACGCTCTTCGGCATCCCCAGTTGGCTTCAGCCTGCACGGAATGAAAGCATGCCCGAAAAAGCCCCGGATTCTCTGAACTCGTGCGATGAGTCTGCCACAAGCGGGGAGAAACGTCAATATCACGCCCAGAGTCCCTCGTAATGCTAGCGGTTTCACCGGTATGCCGTCCGTGTATCCACGGGTGAGGCATCCGTGTGAAACCGCAAAGGGACGCGTCTAGTGGCGTAAGGCCTGGCCCTGAACCAGTTGTTGAAACGTGCCGGGCTGGCTGAGCAGCTCGTCATACGTTCCGTCCTGCACGATGAGGCCGTCTTTCAACACGAGGATTCGGTCGCAATGTTTTACCGTGGCCAGACGGTGCGCAATGATCAGGCTGGTGTGGTTGACCATGATTTTCTCCAACGATTGCTGGATCATGGCTTCGCTGACGGTGTCCAGGGCGCTGGTGGCCTCGTCGAAGATGAAGAAGTCGGAGTCCGACAGCAGGGCACGGGCGATTGCCAGCCGCTGGCGCTGGCCGCCCGAAAGCGTGGCGCCGCCCTCGCCGACCGGGGTGTCCAGTTGCAGGGGCAGCGGCGCGATGAATTCCCAGGCGTTCGCCAGTTCGCACGCACGGCGCAAGTGCTCCGTGGTGGCCTGCGGCTGAACGACAAGCAGATTCTCGCGGAGGGTGGACCGAAAGATGAAAGGATCCTGCGGCACCACGCCGAAATGCCGCCGCAGATCCGCGCCCACACAGTGCCGGATATCAACCCCGCCGATCCGAATCGTCCCCTGATCGGGGTCGTACAGCCGCATCAGCAATTGCGTGATCGTGCTCTTGCCCGCCCCGCTGGGACCTACCAGCGCCACTTTCTGTCCATGCGGAATGGTCAGGTTGATATCGCGCAGCACCGGCTGGCCGGGTTCGTAGGCGAAACTCACATGGGTCATCACGATGTCGCCCCGGCGCGGCATCTGCGCCTCATACTGCACCGGGTCGGGCGTGGTGCTGGCGGTATCCAGCACCGCCCGGATGCGCTGCACGCTGGCATCGGCGGACCCCTTGGCGGTGGCGAGGGAGAAGAGAATTCCCAGTGGCCCCTGCAGCGTGGTAAACGCCATGATGTACCCCGTGATCTCGCCCAGCGTGATCCGTCCGTGTTCGTAGCGCCAGAGCAGGGCGGCACACAGGAGCGCAAAGCAGAAATACCCCGCTGATTCGGCTTTCATGTATTGATAGTGAGTATGAATGTCGCGACGCACGCTCATCTGTCCGATCATGCGGGCTTGATCCTCAAAGACCTCCGAGATGTGCGACTCCATCGCATAGATCTTCACATGACGGCTGCCGCGCAGCAGGTCCGCCACGTAGCCCGATACCGTGCTTTCCACCTTCTGGTAATCGCTGTACAATGTTTGGATACGCCGTCGCGAGACGTGCATCAGCACGACATTGATGCCGCACAACAGCAGCAAGACCGCCGCCAGCACCGGATCCCACGCGCCGGTCAGCGCCAGGGTGGAGCAGACCGTGATGATCGCCCCCGGCCCCGAGATCGTGAACTGCTGCAGAAAGCCCTGCAACTGCGCCAGCGGCGAACCAAACAGATAGCTGAACAATTCGCCGGAATTGTGTTTGATGTGAAACCGCAGGCACAGGTGATTCACGTGGCGAAAGAAATGCGAACGCAATTCCAGCAGCACCGCCTCGCGCACCCGCGTGAAGATCCGGTAGCCGATGTGCCACACCGCCATCCGCCCGATCAGCGAGACGAC
>JBIJDW010000185.1:0-6500 GCA_044343885.1 Kiritimatiellia bacterium | reverse complement strand
TCCGGTCAACGCCACCAGGCCAACCAGATGCCAGCGGAACGGGCGAATGAACAGGCCGACATGGGATAGTGCTGCCATCTTCTTATCTCTTCGTGACCTTCGTGATCTTCGTGGTGAACTCAACTGCCGTATCCACGTTCATGCCCCGCGCATGAGATCGGGTTACAGACCGATGAGCGCAGCCCAGAACGAGCTGCGCCCGATCAGGATCTCGGCATCGGCGGTAGCGCCCGGTTGAACCACGCGACCTTGCGGATCGAACGTACAATAAATGACGCGGTAGGCCTGCGCTCCCTCGGTCTGGATCACGTCGCGGGTTTCGACGACCGTGCCATGCACCCAGTCGCGCAAAATCGTTTTGAAACTGCGCAATTCGGCCCGCACTGGCTGGCCGGCTGCGACCTTGGCGGCATAGCGCTCGGGAACGCGGAGCTTGAGCACGAGGTTGGTGCCGCCGAAAATTTCGTACAGCAGCGTGTCGGGGCGAACCACCTCGCCCACAAAAAAGCTGAGGCGGAGCAGCCGGCCGTCGATCGGCGCGCGCACGGCGCGCGCCGTGACTGCGGCGTGCGCTCGCGCGACCGTCTCGATGCGGGATGCGAGCTCCCGGCGGAGAATCTCGATCTGTCGTTCGTCCAGCGACGTGTCGGCCTCGCTGAGGCGCGCGTATTCGGCTTCAGCCTGTTTGAGCGTGTAGGCGTCGGCGGCCAGATCGCGGCCCGAAACAAGCCCCTTCGCGGCGAGCTTGCCCGTCAGATCGATCCGTTGCTTCGCGTAATCGAGCGCCAGCTTGGCCGACGCCACCCGGCTGAGGAAGTCGCGGCGCCGATCGGCGAGTTCCGCCTCCAGGCTGGCGATTTCCGCCTCGGCCTTGCGTACGCCACTCGCCGCCTCGGCCTCGGCGGCACGCTGTTCGGCGTCCTCAAGCTGCGTCAGAAGCGCACCGGCCGTAACGGTTCCGCCCGACTCTCCAGGAATGGATGCGACCCGGGCGGCGACGGACGCGCGCACCTCGGCGTAGTGCTCGGTGGTCACATAGCCCGTGGCCGGCGCATAGCGATTGACGTGCCAGCGGTGCCCGGCATAACCAATGGCCGCGCCCACAAGCAGCACGATCAGGACGGTTTGCCAGATCCACGCCCGTTTCTCCCGTGCCGTCGCAGGAAGCGCCTCCCTGCGGGTTGTCCGATATTCACCCATTATTTTTCCCGCTCCTTGGGGCGGCCCTTCGCTAGGGCGCGAATCCCCTCATGTTCATTTTCATAACGCTTGTGGCACCACTCGCACCCGTCGCAACTCCGCTCGTAGCAATTGCGGTGAACGCGGGATGGATACATCTTGCGGAACGCCTCAAAACAATCGTCACTGCAGAAACAATAGCGCTCCTGCGAGGCGCCGAAGGCGATCTGGCACATGTGAAATCCGTCGGCGTCGGGATCGGCGGCCTTGTCACACCAGCTACAGGCGATTTCGCTTTCGACCCGCGCCTCCCCCGGACCCGGCCCAGGCAGCACAGGCGGTCTCGAATCGGTCGGCGCCGCAGACGGAATTCCGTCCGGAAGCGCGCGCGTGGAACGCGGATTAAACAGGCGTGTCAACAGGCTCATGGCGCCCCCCGTGGCTCGATGCTGGCGTACAGGGGCGCGAAAGGCACGCCCGCAGCACGGGCGAGGTCGGTGAAAGCTCGGATGGTTTCGACGGCCGCAGCGTTGGCGCGGCGGGTAGCGGCGGAAAGATCTTTCTGCGCGTCGAGCACGAGGCGGCTGCGGCCCTCGCCGAGGCGGAAGCGATCCGACTCGGCGTCGAGGCTGGCGCGAGCCGATTCCACGGCCCGGTCAACGGATTCGAGGCGGACGCAGGCGGAGGCAAAGGCCGTCTGGGCGCGCGCGTATTCGGCGGCTGCGGCGTTCGCGACCGCCGCCAGATCGGCTCGTGCCGCGCGGGCGTCGGCCGCACGGGCCGCAGCGCGGGCGCGCTCGGCGTCAAATCCAAGAGGGCTGCGCCAGACGACGCCCGCCTCCCAGGCGAGATCGCCGTCCGCATGCGCGTCCGGCGCGTTGTTGATGCGCAGCCCGGCACCCGCGACCAGAGAGAGGTCCGACTTCAGATCTTCGCGGGCGCGACGAACGCGAGTGTCGGCGTGGGCGACGGCCGCCGCCGCGGCGAGCCACTCCGGGCGATCAGTGACCACGAGCGCGACGGGCGAGGCGCGGCCCACGGTGGCGCAGGTTTCGGCCCAGCGGCGAAGCTCCGTCGGTGACGGGTCAGGCAGCACACCTTCGGGAAGCGCCTCCCCTACCAACTCCTCCAGGCGGATGCGGGCGGCCTGCAGAGCGGCGCGAGCCTGATGCAGCTCATCCTGCCGGAAGGCCACCTCCATGCGGGCGGAGGCGAGCTGATAGGCGGGGGTGGTCTCGAGCACGACGCGCGATTCGGTCTCTTCCAGCAGCCGGGCGACTCGGCCGCTGGCGGTCAGCGATTCGGTGATCTCGGCATGCGAGGCGAGCCAGTCCGCATAGGCGCGGGTGATGGCATAGCAGGTATCCTGCCAGGCCGCCGCCCGCCAGGCCCGCGCTTCTTCGGCGCCGAGCGCGGCGGCCTCGGCATCCAGACGCTGCGTGGCAAAGCCGCGATCCCGCAGCAGCGGCTTCTCGACGGACACACCGGCGACGGTAGCCGACGTGTTGTCGGCGGCATCGCCACCGCCGAGCGAATCCCATCGGGAAAGCGAGCCACGCAGACGAAGTCCCTGTCGGAGGGGGCGTGCCACAGACGCCTCCGCCACCCACGATTCAGCAGGCGCGACTCCCGGCAGGAATGAACCGGGTGTGCGCAGGGGACCTTCGGCAAAACCCGATGCGGCCGAAAGCGCGGTGTCGTAAAATCCGTCAACGGCCACAGCATCGTGGTCCGCAGCCTCGACACGCGCCGCCTGGGCCCGCAGCCGGGGATTGGCCAGGCGCGCGCTGGTCAGGAGATTCGACACCGTCGGCGGCACCGCCCAAGTCGGCGGTGGCGCGTCGGCGCCGCGAGCGTCCACACAGCCGGCAACCGCAACGAGCGCCCCCACTAGCACGCGTATCTTCAATCCGGATTCTTTCCAAAAATGGCCGCGATCTTCCGCCCGTTGAACTTGGCGCTGCGGTCAAAGTTGTAAATGCCGTTTTCTTCCTGTTCCACGTCGGTGAGCTGCGTGTAGCAGTAACCGCAGATGTGGCTCTGACTCAGAATGGCGTCTACCTGGCCCTGCAGGCGGGCAAGGAACGCCTCCGCCGTTTGCGGCGCATCTCCGTAGCCCCACGAGTTGTCGGCGAAGGCGCGCCGACTTTCTGGGATCCACTTGATGCCGCCGAATTCGTCCACCAGATACGGCTGTCCTTCGTAGCCCACCTCCTTGTCGGGATGATTGCGCCAGACGCCTGTGACCGGATCGGGTGTGAGCATCGCCCGCAGCTTGTCCGGATCCTGCTCGTAGTTGTGCACGGTCCAGAGATCGGTCTGGGCATGGATGTAGCCGCTGGCGTCATTGACCGGCCGCGTGGGATCGAGATCCTTGCAGATGCCGTACAGATCCCGATGGAACCGCCGGTGCTGATTGGGATTCGTGAAGACACACGTTTCATTGAGCGGCGTCCAAGCGATGATGGAGGGATGGTTGCGGTCGCGGACGATGATCTCGGCCCATTCGCTCAGAAACAGACGCGCCGACGAAATGTCATTCGGATCATTGCCCCAGCTCGACGACTCGCCCCAAGTGAGATACCCCAGCCGGTCGGCCCAGTAATGGAACCGCTCCTCAAAGACCTTCTGGTGCAATCGGGCGCCATTGAATCCGGCCTGCATCGAGAGATCGATGTCCCGTTTAAGCGCGGCATCCGATGGCGCGGTCCAGATCCCTTTCGGATAAAAGCCCTGATCCAGCACCAGACGCTGGTAAAGCGGCCGGTTGTTGAGAAAGACCTGGTTGCCCTCAATGTGGACCTTGCGCATCCCGGCATAGCTGCGGACGGCATCCACGACGCGACCGGCAGCGTCGGCCACTTCGAGGACGATGTCATACAGAAACGGATCATCGGGAGACCAGGCCCGGGGATGCTTGATCGCAAGAATCAACGGCGCTCCGTTGGCGGCGGGACCTTCAGCCCGTGCGATGGTTCGGCCGCCGGCCTTGGCACACGCCCGGAACGTCTGGCCGCGCTCCAGCGCGCGGAAGCGCGGGGTGATAACCAACCGGCCACCGTCCAGATCCGGAACGATCTGAGCCTGTTGCAGCCCCAGGGGGGCGACCGGTTCAAGCCAGACCGTTTGCCAGATTCCCGTGGTGCGGGTGTAATGGCACCCCGCCGACTTATAGACGTGGCTCTGCTTGCCCGAAGGTTGCTTGTCGGTGCGCAGACGATCGGCCACGCGCAGCACGATATGGTGCGTGCTGCCGGCCTTGACAGACCGTGAGAGGTCGAAACTGAACGAAACGGTGCCGCCGAAGTGCATCCCCACCGACGCGCCGTCGACGAACAGCTCGCACTCGTAGTCCACGCCGCCGAAATGAATCAGCACATTGTGACCCGACCAGGCCTTCGGGATTGAGATCGTGCGGTGATACCACATCGCCGGAATGAAGTCCGTGTGTCCCACGCCCGAGAGCGCGCTCTCGGGGCAGAACGGCACGATGATCCGGCCATCAAAGCCCGTGCTTTCAAACAGGCGTCGATCCATTCCCGACAGACCGAAATCAAAACAATAGCTCCAGCGGCCGTTGAGATTGATCCAATCGGCACGCTCAAACTGGGGCCTCGGATATTCGGAACGCGGAATGGTCTGATTCTTCTTTGCCATGGTGAACCTGGTCTGAGTGAGTAATAAATGCGCTGCACACACACGTGCGGGACGCCCATTCGGCCCGAGTTGAGAGTTGTGATAATACCCCCATTCGCTGGCGGACGCAAGAATACTTGAGGTTCGCGTGTTTTGCGCTTGAACAGGCGTACGACATTCGCGTATGATGTCGCACGTGTGAATCCGCTAGCCCTGACGGGCGGGCAGGAAAAGCACATTGGAGAGGTGGCCGAGTGGCTGAAGGCAGCGGTTTGCTAAACCGCGGTACTGGTTAACACCGGTACCGGGGGTTCGAATCCCCCCCTCTCCGCCAATTTTATGCCGCGTAACAGCGGAGGCGCTTGCGATCCCGACAAGGGACGGGCCTTCCATCCAAAGGCCAAAGCCGACAACTGGCCCCTCACCATCACCGCCAAAGGCCGGACCCCGGCCAAAGTCCAGGCCTTCACCCGCGCGGCCGTCCGCCGCAGGGCGCAGCTCGTCGTCCTGGACTACCTCCAGGCCCTCAGTCCCGACCCCACCTACGCCCGCGCCAACATCGAACAGCAAACCTCCTACGCCTCCAACACCATCCGCGACCTGGCCGTCACCCTCGACACCACCTTCATCGTCGTCTGCACCGAATCCCGCGAAGGCGAACTTCGCTACTCCGACGCCATTCGTTACGACGCTTGGATCTGGCTCCGCATGATCCAACCCGAAGAAAACAACAAAGACAACCCCGTCTTCCATCTCGAAGTCAAAAAAAACCGTTTCGGCCACGTCCCCAAGCAAGCCCGCGTCCTCTACCGCGTCGGCGACCGCCTCCTCACCGACACCGAATGGGACGCCCGCCCCAAAAAATAGCCGCCGCGTCCCGCCGCGTCTCCCATTACCGCGTCGGCGCGTTATCGCGCCCCCCCGCTTTCAGCGTTCAGCTTTTCAGCTTTTTCCCTTACCGCCCCGGCGCGTTGTCGCGCCGTCCCTACTTTCAGCATTTCAGCTTTCAGTTTTCAGCTTTTCCCATCCCCCCCCCCCCCTTCTTACCCTCCACCGTTGCGCGCTTCCTTTTGCGCTCCCTTTTGCATTGCGAATCCGTCCGGCCCGTGTCAAACTACCGCTGCCTTGCACATGATAAAAACGCGCCCCGCCAGCCAGCAGTCAGTGTTGCAGTGGCTACAGCTGACGGGGAGGTATTATTCATTATGAACAGAAAGAATAAGACTCAACTATCTTCACTAATTGTCGCTATATTGCTGGAAAGTACGCTGATGATTGTATGCCAGCTATGGGAACGACTACGTGTTCATGGTGTCGGTGATGGGCCGGATCATGGCGAGATAATAGTTATTCTAATTTTTGCCATAACGCATGTATTCTATTTGTTATTGGATGCGATTTTGCGTCACCCAAGTACCGTACTAAACGCACTTCTGTCCAGCACAATAATCATCTATGTTCTGGGCATAATTCAATGGTTTCTGTTAATTGAAGTAACTCGGTATCTTATCGCTGTCATCAAAAAAAGACGGGGCGGCCCAGGGACAACATCCCTGTCCGCACCTCATCCGCCCACGAACGCCCCCCCCCCGTTGATGACAAAGTGAATGAATGATAGGCTCCAAGGCCAAAAAAGTAGACGCGGCGTCCCCGCCGCGTCATTCCCGTCCCGCCGCGTCTCCCAT
>JBIJDW010000184.1:0-6526 GCA_044343885.1 Kiritimatiellia bacterium | reverse complement strand
ATGGTCCCCTCCTTATAATTAGAATGGCTACGCGCTCGATTCAGGTTGGCCAATCGCCCTCCTAAAATGGTAAGCTAGTAACGTATATTCCTGAGTGTTGTTGTTGAAAGCCGAAAGGATCCGGTTATGTTTGACATGAACAAAATGACGCAGCGGGCGCAACAGGCTGTGCAGGGCGGACGCGAGCTAGCGGTGCGACTGGGCCACCAGCAGGTCGATGTTGAGCACCTGCTGCTGGAGTTGATTGTGCAGGAGGACGGACTCGTGCCGCGGCTGCTGGAGCGGATGGGCGTCGGGGTGCCCGCGTTGCGCGCGCGAGTTGAGGAGGCGCTGGAGCGCCGCCCCCGTGTTTCGGGCGACACCGAAACGGGCAAGATCTACGTCACGCAGGCGCTGAACGAGCTGCTGGTACGGGCGGCCGATCAGACGAAGCGGCTGAAGGATGATTATGTGTCGGTCGAGCACCTGCTGCTGGCGATGCTGGAGGCGCGGGCGGGGGACGCGAAGCGGCTGCTGACCGACGCGGGCGTCGACGCCCGGAGTCTGCTGGCCGCGCTCAAGGAGGTCCGGGGCAACCAACGGGTGACCTCCGACAACCCTGAGGGCCAGTACGAGGCGCTCCAGAAGTATGGCACCGACCTCGTGGATCTGGCTCGCTCGGGCAAGCTCGATCCGGTGATCGGCCGCGACACCGAGATCCGCCACGTCGTCCGCATCCTCTCGCGCAAGACGAAGAACAACCCGGTGCTGATCGGCGAACCGGGCGTCGGCAAGACCGCCATTGTCGAGGGGCTGGCGCAGCGGATACTCCGCGGCGACGTGCCGGAGGGGCTGAAGGACAAGACGATCTTCTCGCTCGACATGACATCCCTCATGGCCGGCGCCAAGTACCGCGGCGATTTCGAGGAGCGGCTCAAGGCCGTGCTCACCGAAATCAAGGCCGCCGCAGGCCGGATCATCCTCTTTATCGACGAGATCCACACCATCGTCGGCGCCGGCCGAACCGAAGGCTCGACCGACGCCGGCAACATGCTCAAGCCGATGCTCGCCCGCGGTGAGCTGCACTGCATCGGCGCGACGACGCTCGATGAGTACCGCACGCACATGGAAAAAGACGCCGCCCTCGAACGGCGCTTCCAGCCCGTCCAGGTCGATGCCCCGGGCGTAGAAGACGCCATCTCGATTCTCCGCGGCCTCAAGGAGCGTTTCGAGAAGTACCACAACGTGCAGATCCAGGATGCCGCGCTCGTGGCGGCCGCGGTCATGAGTGATCGCTACATCCAAGATCGCTTCCTCCCGGACAAGGCGATCGACCTCTTGGACGAGGCGTGCGCCTCGATCCGCACCGAGATGGATTCCATGCCCGCTGAGCTCGATGAGATCACCCGCAAAGTGATGCGTCTGGAAATCGAGGAGACCGCGCTGAGGAAAGAAAAGGATCACGCCAGCGAGCTGCGGCTTGGCGAACTGCGCAAGGAACTGGCCGACCTGCGTGCGCAGGGCGACGCCATGAAGGCGCAGTGGCAGCGTGAAAAACAGGTGATCGAGGAAACCAAGGGATTGCGCGAACAGTTGGAGTCCGCTCGGATCGCCTACGATGAGGCGGAGCGAGCCTCCAACCATGAGAAGGCCGCCGAGCTGCGCTACGGCACCATCCCCGATCTGGAGAAGCGGCTCAAGAAGGCTCAGACGCGCCTGCACGACGACGTGGCGGGCGGCCAGGTCCTGCTGCGCGAGCAGGTGACCGAAGAAGAGATCGCGGACGTGGTCTCCCGCTGGTCCGGGATCCCCGTGTCCCGCCTGATGGCTGGCGAGCGCGAGCGGCTGCTGCATCTGGCCGACACCATCCGCGCGCGGGTGATCGGGCAGGATGCGGCGGTCGGCGTCGTGGCCGACGCCGTGCTGCGGGCGCGGGCGGGGATCAGCAACCCCCGGCGTCCGGTCGGTGCCTTTCTCTTCCTCGGCCCCACCGGCGTCGGCAAGACCGAACTGGCCCGCACCCTCGCCTCGGAGCTGTTCGATTCCGACACCAACCTCGTTCGGCTCGACATGAGCGAGTACATGGAGAAGCACGCCGTCTCACGCCTGATCGGCGCGCCTCCCGGCTACGTCGGCTACGAGGAGGGCGGACAGCTCACCGAAGCCGTGCGGCGCAAGCCCTACAGTGTCGTGCTGCTCGACGAGGTGGAGAAGGCCCACCCCGATGTCTTCAACAGCCTGCTGCAGGTCCTCGACGACGGCCGGCTGACCGACGGCCATGGCCGCACCGTGAGCTTCAAGAACACGATCATCATCATGACAAGCAATGTCGGCTCGCCCGTGCTGATCGAGGGCGTCAACGCCGCCGGCGAGATCACCGAAGACGCGCGCCGCGCGGTCATGGACGAGCTCAAGCGGTCATTCAGGCCCGAGTTTCTCAACCGGTTGGACGAGGTTGTGCTCTTTCGCCCGCTGGGGATGAAGCAGATCGAGGCGATTGTGCGTATCCAGCTCGACGATCTGCGCACACGGCTTACGGAGCAGGATCTGACTCTGGAGGCCGACGACGCGGCGGTGGCTTGGATCGCCGAGAACGGTTTCGACCCGGTCTACGGCGCCCGTCCGATCAAGCGGGCGATTCAGCGCGAGATCGAGACGCCGGTCGCGCGCCGCATCGTGGCCGGCGACTTTCCCCGAGGCACGGCTGTTCGCCTCACCGTCACGGGCGGCAAACTGAATATCCGACCCGATCACGGCGCTTCGACGGGCGGGGCATAGCCGGGATCGGGAGCCGGGGTCTCGGAACCGAGGGGCGCCTGCGTTGGCTGCTCCATCATGCGGATCTGTTTCTCGATGCTGACCCGTTTGAACAAAGTCGCCAGTTCCCTGTCTTTTGCGTGTGGCGTGGCGACCGTAGCGGAGCTGCTGCGGTACTGCTCAAACGACGCGATGAAATCCAGTACGGAGGTGGGAGTATCTTTCGAAGGGAAAACCGTCCCGCCCACTCCGGAGTCCTGATCGAAAATCCAGTTGTAGATCACGGATCTTAGCGTTTGCCGGGCTTCACTGGTGTCCAGCCGGACGTTTCCCATCAGGGTGCTCAGCCGAATAGGGGGCATCTCCAGACCCTGAATCGCCTGTGCCGCCTCAATAAGCCGCTTCGCATCCATCAACTGCAGCGCCTGCAGCGCGCCCTTGGCGTCGTCGAAGCCCTCGTGAATCGGGCGCATCTGCATCTTTTCGGCGTCCGTCGGTTGCTCGATATCGGATTTCATCAGTGCGAAGGCAATGAGGCAGACAATGACGGCCAGCGGGATCAGGGGGTTCCTGAGCAGGCGTCTGAACAGTCTGTGTCCTTTCTTCCCTTTCGAGTGTCGCTGATGGTGGCGGGACGATCGGGTGTGCGATGCGCCTTCCTTCTGTGATCTGTTCGAGGCGTCAGCGGACGACCGATGACCCTCCCGGTGATCCTCTCGATGACGGCGTCTCCGAGAATGGCTACGGTGTTGGCTGTGGGGGTGTTCGCTCATATAAGGACGGTTCGTACGAGCCTGATAAGAAAGTCGGCCGAATTATCGCAAGCCACACGCCAAAGAGCAAGAAGAGTTTCCGGCCCGGTAAAAGGATGCTGGCAGTTGACGGGATTTGCGGTACACTGGTTCCCATTCATGGAGAATAGTATGACCATTGATAAAGATCGGGTTGCGGTTCAGTATCTCTTCTCGAGCGATCCCGCCAAGACGTGGCGGGCTGGTGAGATCGCCGAAACGCTCGGATTTCACGGCAAGCAGTTGAAACGGCTTCAGGGTCTGTTGCTGGACCTCACTCGCGATGGAGTGATCCGTCAGATCACGGCGGGGCGCTATGCGGTGGGGCAGCCGGATGACATGGCCACCGGACGCCTGACCGTCGTGCGCAGCGGCGCGGGCTATGTCGTCAATCCCAAGACCGGGGCGTCGATCTGGATCCAGAATGCGGATCAGGGGACGGCGCTTCCCGGCGACACCGTCACGGTCCGCCAGTACCATGCCGCCGGCGACGAACCCCGCGGCAAGGTGGTCCGGGTTGACCAACGCTCGACGCGGGATATCGTCGGCACGCTTTTTTCCAAGGGGCAGCACGTCTACGTCGTGCCGCTTGATCCCGCGTTCCGGCAGGACTTTGCCGTTGCCGATGTCAAGGGCGCCGCCGACGGCGACCGTGTCGTGATCCGGCTGACCGAATGGCAGGACCGCAACCGCGCGCCGCAAGGCGAGATCGTCGATGTGATCGGCCCGGCCGACAAGCCGTCGCTCGACACCGACGTGGTCTGCCGCCAGTACGACCTGCCCAAGGCGTTCCCGCAGGCCGTGATTGACGAGGCGGAGCGGGTGGCGGCGCTGCTCGCCGAGCCCGGCGAGCGCCTGGATCTGCGCGACACCACCATCCTGACTATTGACCCCGTCAAGGCGCGCGATTTCGACGATGCCCTGTCGTTCAGCCGCGACGACCGCGGCCGCCGCCTGCTCGGCGTGCATATCGCCGATGTCTCCCATTTCGTGCGGATGGGATCCGCGCTCGACGAGGAGGCGCGCGAACGCGCCACCAGCGTCTATCTGGTGGACAAGGTGATTCCGATGCTCCCCGAGCAGCTCTCCAACGGCGTGTGCAGCCTGCGACCCGACGAAGACCGCCTTTGCTTCTCCGCCTTTCTGACGTTCGACGCAGACGGGAAGATGGTCGGCCGACGGTTCGCCAAGACGATCATCCGATCGAGCCTGCGGTTGAACTACGAGCAGGCGATGGCGATCATCAACGGCGCGCCCGCCGAGGGGTTGCCGCAGCAGCCGCCTGACCGGGCGGTCGCGCTGATCCGCGAGGCGCACGCGCTGGCGCAACAGCTCCGGCAAAACCGGATGCAGGCGGGCGCTCTCGACCTGGAAGTGCCCGAGTGCGAGGTGCTGCTCGATGGAACCGGCCGCATGACCCGCATCCGCATCAATCCGTCGGACGCCTCGCACCAGATGATCGAGGAGTGCATGGTCGCCGCCAATGAGGCGGTCGCCACCGAACTCGCCTCGCGCGGCATCAAGATCCTTTCACGCCTGCATGAGCCGCCGGATCCGGAGAAGATCGACGAGCTGCAGGCGGCGCTGACGCTGCTCGGCTTCAAACCCGGCGACTTGAGCAATCCGCAGCGGATGGCCCGCTTCCTGGCCGAGTCGGCGGACCATCCGCTGAAGCATCACGCCCACACGCTGGTGCTCCGAAGCATGAAGCGGGCGATCTATTCGGCCGATGCGGCGGGGCATTTCGGCCTGGCCAAGCAGTGGTACTCCCACTTCACGTCGCCGATCCGCCGTTACCCCGACTTGGTGCTGCACCGCCAACTGGCGTCCTATCTGACCGGACAGGGCAGCAAGGGCGCCCTGCCCGCAGGATATCTTACCGCCGCCGCCACCCACAGCACCGAAATGGAGCAACGAGCCGACGACGCCTCGCGCGCGCTGATCGAGATCAAGAAATACCGGTTCCTGCAGCAGCAGCTCGACGACGAGAAGCCGGTCGTCTACGACGCCGTCGTCTCGCGGGTGACCAACTTTGGTATCTTCCTCGATGTGACCGAACTGCAACTGACCGCCCTCGTCCATGTGTCGCTCATCTCCGATCAGTTTGTCAGCTTCAACCCGTCGAACGAGACGCTAAACGCCGGCGGCACGGTCTACCGCGTCGGAACCCCCGTGAAGGCGTTTGTCTGCAAGGTCGATTTCATTCAGCGCCGCGCCGATTTCGCCCTGGTCCGGGAAGCCCAAGCGGCCGACACCCGTGGCGACAAGAAGCGGCCGCCGCCGCCGCACCGTCGCGGCGAAGCCCACCGGAACACGGCCACGCCGGCAGCCAAGCCGCACGCGACGACCCTGCCCGAACACGCGATGCGGCGGATCAATAAACGAACGCAGGATGCCGCCGGGCCGCGGCTGGCCAGGACCGATGCCGATGCTGGCGCCATGGTCGCCCGTCCGGCGCGCCCCCCGAAGAAGACCGCATCCGTCCCGACCAAACACGCCCGGCAAGCGCTTGGCGCGCGCAAAAGCGGGGGCAGAAAAAGGTAGCTCGCCGTCTACCTCGCGCTTCACGCTTTCGCCCACACACTCACCCACCCACACACTCTCCTTACGCTTTACATTTTCAGCTTTCCCCATTACGCTCTTGTCCGTGTCGTTCCTGACGTGGTATCCTCTCCGAACTATGACCGTGTCAGAATTCATTGGCAAGTGGCGCAAGGTGGATTTGAAGGAGCGATCCGCCGCACAGGAACATTTCCTCGACCTGTGCAGTGTGTTCGACCACCCCACGCCCGCCGCCGCCGATCCGACCGGCGAAACGTTCTGCTTCGAGAAGGGGGCCGCCAAGCACGGGGGCGGCGACGGCTTTGCGGATGTGTGGAAGCGCGGGTTCTTCGGCTGGGAGTACAAGGGCAAGCACAAGGACCTTGAGGCCGCCTATGACCAGCTTTTGCGCTACCGCAACGCCCTGGAGAGTCCGCCCCTGCTCGTCCTCTGCGACC
>JBIJDW010000018.1:0-18846 GCA_044343885.1 Kiritimatiellia bacterium | reverse complement strand
CCCCGATTAACTAAGGCGCGATCATTATCATTGACACGCAGAAAAAATACGTTATCTTTACGGGCCTTCGCACGGATAAGGTACTTCGCATGGCACAGGCGTGGAATAAGTATTTACGAGTTTTGGCTCTGGTTACGGTTGCCGTTTGGTTTCAAACGGCTTCTCACAACGTGATCTGCCACAGCGATAACGCGTTGTGCGAAGACTCGGCCTCAGAGACCGTTTGCTCCTGCATCTGCCATTCCTCCATTGATCTGTCCGGCGACCTGCCTGCCTGCATCGTTACGATCGAGACGGCGCACGTCGCTTCGCAGGATGAAATACTACGCGCCCTGCTTCTGCCCACTGACATCTTCCGACCCCCGCTCACGATCAGCTAGACTGCTGTCCAGGGGCTCTCGCTCCTGCTGATCCGTGTGCGTGCTTGAACATCTCTGTCGGAAGGTCGTTTCCACATGTCGTTTCCTATTCCCTGCCGGGCACTCGCGTGCCTGTTGTCTTTCACTTTCATCCCGTCTATTACGCTTCTCGCGGCCGATCCCGAGACGTCACGCACCGTGACGCTTGCCGAGTGTCTGCGGCGCGTCGCGGAGCGAAACCCGGAACTTAAAGCCGGCGTTTACAAAACAGAAGCGGCTGATAACCGCGTGAAGCAAGCCTCACGCCGGCTTAATCCGAGACTTCAAACCGAGATCGAAACGGTTGCGGGATCTGGCGAAGCGGAGGGGTTCAAAGCTGCAGAAAGCACGGTCTCCTTCAGCCAGGAGATTGAACTCGGCGACAAGCGCCGACACCGGACCGCTGCCGCCCAAGCCGACGCCGCAGTCAGCCGTGCCGAGGAATCCGTCAGACGCCGCGAGCTGCTGTTCGACACCCGCCGCGCGGTATTGGCGGTGCTGACCGCCCAAGAGCAGGTCCGCCTTGCAGAGGAGATGCTGGCCTTGGTCCGCGAAACCGAATCGGTCGTCCTCGCTCGTGAACAGGGGGGCAAGACCACCGGCATGGAAACCGAACGCGCCCGCACCGATACCGCCCGGGCGGCTCTCGAGGTACAGGAGCGGCAGGCGGAGCAGCAGGACAGCGTGCGCGAGCTGGCATTGTTCTGGGGTGAAACCGATCCGACGTTCGACGCCGTGGCGGGCACGCTCGACATTCCCGCCGCCGCGATGCCGTCTGTGGACACGCTTGTGCTGCAGGCGGCGGCAAATCCCGCGTTGCTTGCTGCCGATGCACAGACACGGGCGTTCGAAGCCAAGCTCCGGTCCGAAGAGGCCGCGCGCCTGCCGAACCTCGAAGTCGCCGCAGGCGTGCGGCGCTTGGAGGCGTCCGACGGTTTCGGCCTGATCGCTGGAGTCGGCTTCGAACTGCCGCTGGTCAATCGCAACCGCGAGGCCGTGTGCGCCGCCGCGGCCGACGCGGAAGCCGCCCGACTGGAGTCCGCCGCCGCGCGGCTCCAGAATGAAGGGCAACTCCGCCGGCTCTACGCCCGCCTCCAGGCGCTCGCCGCCAAAAACGCGCGCTTGCGTGAAACGGCCATCCCCTCGGCAGAACGCGTGCTGGCCTTAGTCAAACAGGCGCACGAACAGGGCAAAGCAGGATACCTCGACGTGCTCGAAGCCCGCCGCACCTTGGCCGAAGCGCGGCGCAGCGTCAGCGACGCCGCAATCGATTTTCACTCCTGCCGGATCGAACTGGATCGACTATCCGCCAGCACAGCCGAAAACCACACGGACGACTAACGATTGGGCCCTTCACTCAACCTATCACCACGGACACCGCTTATGAAAAACAAAACCATGCGCTCCCTGATCTCCCTGATACCCCTGCTCGTCTTCCCGTTACTCGCGGAAGAATGCCAACCGCACGCCGCGCCTCCGGCACGCACGCTGGACGAACTCTTCACCGTCGAGTGCGAATGCAAGATTCCTCATTACTCCTGCGACGAATGTCGCTACGAACTCGGACTCGTGAAGCTGGATCCCTCGTTGATCCGCACGCCGGGTAAAACCAACGGGCTGCTGACAATCCGACCCGTCACCCTGCAAAACGCCCAGTCGCTGTTGCCACTCCACGGGGAAATCGTGCTGAACGACACGTCCCTGACGCATATCTCGCCCCGCGTGGCTGGCACCGTCCGCACCATCATGGCTGATTTGGGGAAAACGGTCAAAACCGGCGACGTGCTGTTCGAGATCGAAAGCCCCGAACTCGGGCTTGCCATCGGCGCCTACCGCAAGAACAAGACGCTCGCCGCCCTCGCGATGAAGCATCTTGATCGTGAAAAATCGCTCGTCGCCCAGAAGCTCAGTCCCGAGGCCGACGGGGTGGATGCGCAGATGAAATACGACGAATACCGCGTGGAACTCGAGTCGGCCGGGAACGCTCTCGCCGTCATGGGGCTGGACGCTACAGCCATCGACACGCTGACAGCGGACGGACAGGCCGGCAAACCGAGCGTGCTGCCGGTGCTGGCGCCTCAGAACGGCACCGTGATCCAGAAACACCTGAACAACGGCGAAACCATCGAAAGGGGCCAGGACGTCCTGACCGTCGCGGATCTATCGTCCGTCTGGGTCTGGCTGGAGGTCTACGAAAATGACCTTCCCGCCCTGACCGCTGCGGCGAACAAAGGCGCCCTTCGTGTGCAGGTCAAAGTGTCTTCGCTCCCGGAACGGATTTTCGAAGGCACCATCGACCTGATCGGAGCGATCATGGACGAGGATACCCGCACGGTCAAAATCCGCGCCGTTCTGAGTAACGCCGAGGGTCTCTTGCGCCCCGGCATGTTCTGCTCGGCCAACGTCGTGTTTGAGACGCCGGAGCAAGTGATTGCCGTCCCTAAAAGCGCACTGATGTCAGACGAAGGGAAAAACTTCGTGTTTTGCATGGTTCGCGACGGCTTTGCATTGCGCACGGATGTTGACTGTGGGCGGTATTTCGCCGACAGCGTCGAGATCATCCGAGGGCTGAAGAAAGGCACGCAGATCGTCACGGAAGGTGCGTTCGTCCTCAAGTCCGACGTTCTGCGTGCCAAAATGGGAGCCGGTTGCGCAGATTAAGCGTATGAATGAAGGAGCATTTTATGTTGAACACGTTCATCAAATTCATTTTAACGCAGCGGCTCATGGTCCTCATGGCCGCCGCCGCCGTATCCGTGGCTGGCGTGGTCGCTTGGCGGATGCTGCCCATCGACGCATTTCCGGACGTCACCAACGTTCAGGTCATGGTGTTGGCTGATGCGCCCGGTCTCGCCTCGGTCGATGTCGAACAGCGGGTCACGTTCCCCGTGGAGAAGGCGCTACAGGGGCTGCCCAAAGTCCGCCAAGTGCGTTCCATGTCCAAGGCGGGCTTCTCGCAGGTCATCGTCGTCTTTGAGGACGACGTCGACACCTATTTCGCGCGGCAACTGGTCTTTGAGCGGCTGCAGGCCGCGAAGGATGAACTTCCCGCCGGCGTCGAGCCGGAAATGGGGCCGATCAGCACGGGTCTCGGCGAGATTTACCAGTACACGCTGGAGAGCGACACCCGTTCGCCCATGGAACTGCGGACCCTCCAGGACTGGCTGGTCTCGCCGCAACTGCGTTCGCTGGTCGGTGTCAACGAGGTCAACAGCTTCGGCGGGTTCGTCAAGCAGTACCAGGTGCTGGTCGATCCCGCGCGTCTGCTGAAGTACAAGCTCACGCTGCCGGACGTGCTCTCGGGGATCGAGCGAAACAACGCCAACTCCGGTGGCAGCTTTCTCACGCGGGGATGGGAACAGTCGTATGTCCGAGGCGTCGGCCTGTTTCAGTCCATCGCCGATATCGAGGATGTCGTGCTCCACGCGAAAGACGGGACACCCGTCTATCTGAAAGATGTGGCCGACGTGCGGATCGGACCCCAGACGCGACAGGGCGCAGTCTCCAAGGACGGCAAAGGCGAGACGGTCGCTGGCATGGTGATCATGCTGCGCGGGGCGAACTCCAAGTTCGTCGTGGACAGCGTCAAGAAAGCCATCCCGGCGATTCAAGCCAGCCTGCCCAAGGACGTCATCCTCAAACCGTTCTACGACCGCACCGCGCTGATTCAGGCCTGCATCAAGACCGTCAGCGACGCGCTGATGCAAGGCGGCCTTTTCGTGGTGCTCGTCCTGTTCATGTTCCTGGGCAACGCTCGCGGCGCAATCATCGTGGCGCTGTCTCTGCCCTTCACGGCCTTCATCACCTTCATTCTGATGGGCTGGCAAGGCGTCACGGCCAACCTCATGAGCCTGGGCGGACTCGCGCTCGCCCTCGGCATGGTGGTCGACGCATCCATCGTGGTCACCGAGAATATCGCCCGGCTCCTCTCCGAGCGGGCGGGCACGAAAGCGAATAAAAACACGATTGTCTTCGAGGCCATCTCGGAAATCGCCCGTCCCATCGTGTTTGCAATCCTGATTATCATCGTCGTCCTCTTGCCGCTCTTCACGCTGGAGCAGATGGAGGGCAAGATGTTCAAGCCGCTGGCGACGACGATGTGCTTCGCCATGGCCGGTTCACTGGTGGCAGCCCTCACCATCGTGCCGGTTCTGTGTTCGCTCTTCCTGAAGGTCCGACCGACGACGCGCGACAACTTCAGCATCCGCGTCCTGAAGATCGTGTACCTGCCGGTTCTATCTCTCGCGCTGCGTTTCAGGTGGGCCACGGTTGCGATCGCGGTCATTCTCTTTTCCGCGACGATGTTTCTGATCCCCCGACTCGGAACGGAGTTCTTGCCGCAACTGGACGAGGGATCGCTCGCGATCAACTGCGTGCGCCTGCCGTCCGCCTCGTTGGAGGGGTCGGTCGCCGTGGGGACCGTGATGGAGCAGCGCCTGCTTACGTTTCCGGAGGTTGAGACGGTGGTCACGAAAACCGGACGCGCCGAGATTTCCGAAGATCCCATGGGACCGGAGCAGAACGATTTCGTCATTATGCTGCACCCCGAGAAGGAGTGGACCACGGGCCGCAGCAAAGAAGCCCTGGTCGACGCCATCAAGGCGGACCTTGCGGTCATTCCCGGCGTGCGCCTGTCCTTCTCCCAACCCATCGCATTGCGCGTCAACGAGCTGATTTCCGGCGTCAAGAGCGACCTCGCCGTGAAAGTGTACGGGGCAGACCTGACCGTGCTCAAGACACAGGCGGACACGGTGGCCTCCCTCATGAGCGGCATCCGCGGCGCAGAGGACGTCAAGGTCGAGCAAATCTCCGGCGCGGCGCAGATCGAGATCGTCGTGGACCGCAAGGCCATCGCACGCTATAAGATCGATCTCGCCGACATCAACGACCTGATTGAAACTGCGGTCGGCGGCAAGGTCGCGACCACGATGATCGAAGGCCAGATGCGTTTTGCCGTAGTCGTCCGGTTTCCCGAGAGCGCCCGCAACGACCTCACGGCGCTGGGACGGCTGCTGGTGGTCGCGCCCGACGGCACACGGGTTCCGCTGTCCCGTCTGGCTCAGATCCGTGAGACGGAAAGCCCCGCGCAAGTGAGCCGCGAAAAAGGAATGCGCCGCGTGGTCGTCGAATGCAACATCCGGGGACGCGACATGGGCAGTTTCGTGGCGGAGACTCAGGCCAGCCTTCAGGCGCTCACGCTGGCGCTGCCGACCGGCTACTTCATCGAATACGGCGGCCAGTTCGAAAACCAGCAGCGCGCCATGAAGCGGCTGGGGGTGGTCGTTCCCGTCTCGATCCTCCTCATCTTCCTGATGCTGTTTTCCGCCCTCGGCTCCGTCAGAAGCGCCTTTCTCGTCATCGTCAACCTGCCGTTCGCCCTTGTCGGCGGCATCCTCACGATGATTGCGCTCAAGATCACCCTCAGCGTCTCGACGGCCATCGGGTTCATCGTGCTGTTCGGAACGGCCGTCGAAAACGGGGTGATGCTCGTGACCTTCTTCAACCAGCTCCGCCAGGATGGCATGAGCACCGCCGACGCCGTCCGCAAAGGCTGCGAGCTGCGGCTGAGGCCCCTCATGATGACCACGCTGACGACATTGCTGGGACTCGTTCCGATGATCTACGCCACCGGAAGCGGGTCGGAGATTCAGCGTCCCCTTGCCGCCGTCATCCTGGGCGGCCTGGCGTCGTCACTGGCGCTGACATTGATCGTGCTGCCGGCGATCTACTATATCTCCGAGTCACGTCGCGAACGGGCCGAAGCCAACGCCTGAACCCACACAACCGCAAACGAGAGGAAACAGGCCGCCATCATGGCGGACATCCGTGAACACGCCCACACCGGGCGACACGGCGATAGCATCATCTTCGTCTCCACGATCGACGAAGCGCAGGACATCCGAACGGGCGCGAATGACGGAAACCTGCTTTGACTTGCCCCCTGACGAGTCCTACACGGGCGCATGGCAGTTCTGATGAGGGTTACTTAATCTTAATCGTAATCTTAATCTACTGGTGTAGAATTGATTACGATTAAGATTAAGATTATGATTATGATCGGAAGCATCGCTTAACTTAGCGCCATTCGCGCCCGTCCTACAGTCCTGCACCCCTGAGCAATCATTTTCACACGAGAACGATGATCTGTGCTACTATTTGCCCACTCTCTTTTTGATCCTGGTAGAGCTAATGTGTCCATTTATGAGCGCAACACCCGAACAGAGCGCCCGCCTGCAGATTGACGCCCAACTTGCCGCCTGCGGCTGGGTCGTTCAGGACTACCGTCAGTTCAACCCATCCGCCGGACGCGGCATCGCGCTGCGCGAGGCCCCGCTCAAATCCGGCACCTGCGATCATCTCCTGCTCGTGGACCGTGTGGCCGTCGGCATCATCGAGGCCAAAAAGCAAGGCACGCTCCTCTCGGGCGTCGCCGAGCAGTCCGGCCACTACGCCGAGAACCTGCCTGACTTCATACAATCCGCCTCGCCCGGCCCCCTGCCGTTCCTCTACGAATCCACCGGCGTCGAAACCTTCTTCCGCGACGAACGTGACCCGTCCCCCCGCTCCCGCCGCGTCTTCTCTTTCCACCGCCCCGAAACGCTCGCCGCCTGGGCCGCCGAGACCTCCACGCTCCGCGCCCGCCTTGCGGACATGCCCGCCGCCTATCCGCTTCCCGCACAGAACCTCCGCGCCTGCCAGGCCGAAGGCATCACCCATCTCGAAGACTCCTTCGCTGCAGCCCATCCGCGCGCCCTCATCCAGATGGCCACCGGCGCCGGCAAAACCTACACCGCCTGCAGCTTCACCTACCGGCTCATCAAATACGCTGGTGCCAAGCGCGTCCTCTTCCTCGTGGACCGCTCCAACCTCGGACGCCAGGCCATGACCGAGTTCCAGCAGTTCGTGGCCCCCGACACCGGCCGCAAGTTCACCGAGGTCTACAACGTCCAACACCTCACCTCCAACCAGCTCGACTCCGTCGCCCGCGTCACTATCTGCACGATCCAGCGACTCTACTCCATCTTGCGCGGCGAGGAGCTGGATGAGGACCTCGACGAAAAGTCCGGATACGAGATCGCCTCCGCCCTGCAAAGTCACAGTAGCAGCGGCGTCCCGCCGCTGGACAAGAATCAGAGTGGCAGCGGCGTCTCGCCGCTGAATCAGAGCCGAGACGGCTCTGCCACGCTGAATCAGAGCCGAGACGGATATGCCACGTTGATTCAGAGCCGAGACGGCTCTGCCACGATTCAGAGTCGAGACGGATATGCCACGATCCAGAGCCGAGACGGATCTGCTACGATAGACGTCGCCTACTCCGCCCTCATCCCCCCCGAAGCCTTTGACTTCATCATCACCGACGAATGCCACCGCTCCATCTACGGCCTCTGGCGGCAGGTGCTCGAATACTTCGATGCCTTTATCGTCGGACTCACCGCCACCCCCTCCAAGCAGACCATTGGCTTCTTCAACCAGAACCTCGTCATGGAATACAACCATGAGCGCGCCGTCGCCGACGGCGTCAACGTCGGCTACGAGGTTTATCGCATTCGCACCCAGGTCACCGAGCAGGGCGGCACCGTCGAGAAAGGCTTCTACGTCGACCGCCGCAGCAAGGAAACCCGCGCCGTCCGCTGGGAGCGGCTCGACGAGGACCTCGCCTACGCCGCCTCCGACCTCGACCGCTCCGTCGTCGTCAAATCCCAGATCCGCACCGTCCTCCAGTCTTTCCGAGACGCCCTCTTCACCGATCTTTTCCCCGGCCGCGCCCTCGTCCCCAAAACCCTCATCTTCTGCAAGGACGACTCCCACGCCGAGGACACCGTCCATCTCGTTCGCGAGGTCTTCGGCAAAGGCAACGACTTCGCCAAGAAGATCACCTACAAGACCTACAACCCCGAGACCCGCCGCTACGAAAAGTCCGAAACGCTTATTCAGGAGTTTCGCACCTCGCCCCAGCTCCGCATCGCCGTCACTGTCGACATGATCGCCACCGGCACCGACATCAAGCCGCTCGAATGCCTCGTCTTCCTGCGCGACACCCGCTCCCGCACCTACTTCGAGCAGATGAAAGGCCGCGGCACTCGCGTCCTCACCCCCACCGACCTGCAGGCCGTCAGCGGCGCGGACGCCCGCGCCAAAACCCACTTCGTCATCGTCGACGCCGTCGGCGTCTGCGAGAGCGACAAGACCGACTCCCGCCCGCTCGAGCGCCAGCGCACCGTCTCCTTCGACAAGCTCTTGCTCAGCGTCGCCCTCGGCAAGCGCGACGAAGACACCCTCACCACCCTCGCCGGACGCCTCGCCCGCCTCGACCGCGAAATCACCCGCGACGACGCTGAGACTCTGAGGAAACTGACCGGCGGAACGACGCTCGCGCAAATGTCGCGAAGACTGCTGGATGCGGTCGATCCGGACAAAGTGGATGCGGCGTCCCGCCGCATGTTCCTCGCGATGGTGGCCGAGAACAACACGGACGCTTCCTATGGGCCTCCTCCGATCGGTTACTTCAATCCCAACGAGGAGGTTTCATTCCTTTCTGGCAATCTACCTCATTGGCGTCAGGACGGAACAACCTACTTCGTTACCTTCCGCCTCGCCGATTCACTACCGCAGGAAAAGCTCAAACGGTGGCGTGAGGAGATGGATGCCTGGCTTACGGCACACCCGGAACCGCATGACGAAACAACGCGTCGGGAATTCTACGACCGTTTTCCGGCCCGCCTCCAGCGCTGGCTGGATGCGGGTTACGGTTCTTGTGTTCTTGCTATTCCCGAGGTGAACCGCTTGGTGACAGCGGCATTGCAGCATTTTGCCGGAAGCCGGTATAACATCGATGAATTTGCCGTCGCCGCCAATCACGTGCATGCAATCGTCACGCCGCTGTCGGGTCATACCCTGAGCGATATCCTGCATGCGTGGAAGAGTTTTACAGCACACGAGATTCTGAAAGTGGAAGCGGCGTCACGCCGCTTGCATGGCGAGCCAGTGGTGTATGAGTTAGGGGCGAAACGCGATAAGCGGCGAGACGCCGCTTCCACTTTGAGTCTGCATGTCTGGCAAAAAGAGAGCTTTGATCACATTGTGCGGTCGCCAGCCAGTCTGGAGAAGTTCAGGGCCTACATTCGCGGACACAATAAAGACAACCTCTCTTCACTGGTGATCTCTGAAGACCTGCGGCGAGACGCCGCAGCCACCCTTGTGAATGAAGCCTGCGCCCCGTTCGACCTACCCGCCCTGCGCGACGCCCTCTCCAAGGCCAAGCAGGCCGCCGAGCAGACCATCGACACCGTCACCGTCGACACCGTTCTCAGCCAGGGCTTCGACGCCGCCGCCAAGGAAAAGGCCTCCGCGCTCCTGACCTCCTTCCGCGACTACATCGCCCAGCACCGCGCCGAGATCACCGCCCTGCAGATCCTCTACAGCCGCCCCTTCAAACAGCGCCTCACCGAGCCGCTGCTCAAGGAGTTGGAAAAGCGCCTGCGCGACAACCACGCCGCCTGGACCGAGGACAACCTTTGGAACGCCTTCGCCGCCACCCGCCCTGACAAGGTCAAGGGCCGCTCCCAGGCCGGACGCTTCGCCGACCTCGTGGCCCTCGTCCGATTTACCCTTGAACAGCAACCCGTGCTCAAGCCATTTTCAGAAACGGTCAATGAGCGTTTTGATGCCTGGCTTCAGGCCAAACAAAGTAGCAGCGGCGTCTCGCCGCTGGCTCAGGGTGGCAGCGGCGTCTCGCCGCTGGCTCAGGGTGGCAGCGGCGTCTCGCCGCTGGCTCAGGGTGGCAGCGGCGTCTCGCCGCTGATTCAGGGTGGCAGCGGCGTCTCGCCGCTGATTCAGAGCCGGGACGGCTCTGCTACTGTCTTCACACCCGACCAGCTTTCCTGGCTCTACCTCATCCGCGACCACATCGCCACGGCCATCAGCATCGAGCCGGACGATCTCGAACTCTCCCCCTTCAACCAGCGCGGCGGCCTGGGCAAAGCCCACCAGCTCTTCGGCGACCAACTGACCAAGCTACTCGATGAACTGAACGAGGTGCTGGCAGCATGAAAAGGTTTAACACGCCATGTTAATCTTTTCTATTTACACGAGTGCCTTATGGTGATAAGTTATCACGCAATGAAAGCAAACAGGAAATTTACGTACGACCCGGACTACGCCGTACCACCGGGCGAAACCATTCGCGAGCAGATGGAGCACTACGGTTGGTCGCAGCAGGAGTTGGCGATACGGCTGGACACCACGGCGCAGACCATCAACCGCATCTTCAAGGGCGAACAGCCGATCACCCTGGAGACCGCGAATAAGCTCGAACGGGTCCTGGGCGCACCGGCGCGTTTCTGGAACAATCTTGAACTCAACTATCGGGAGGGGCTGACGAAACTGGCAGATCGGGAGCGCCAGCAGTCCGATCTGAACTGGCTCAAGACGATCCCGGTGGCCGAACTGCGCAAGCGCAACGCCATCCCGAACACCAAGGACCCCGTGGAACAGTTGGGAAATGTCCTGGCATTCTACGGGGTCGGCAATGTGAAAGCCTGGCGCGACTTGTGGGAAGAACCTGCCGTCGCGGCCCGACGGTCGACCTGCTTCGCATCGCATCCCGGGGCAGCCTCGGCCTGGTTGCGCCTGGGGCAGTTGCAGGCGCAGCAGCGTGCGTGCCAGCCCTATGACAAGGCCCGATTCGCGACGACGCTCGACCAGGTCCGGGCCTTTACGAATGCGACGCCCGAGACCGCCGTGCCGCAGTTGATCCAACACTGCGCGGCCTGCGGGGTGGCCGTGGCGCTGGTGCCGGAGATGCCCAAGGCGCCGTGGTCGGGCGCGACGATGTGGCTGACGCCGGAGAAGGTGATGGTGCTGCTCAACCTGCGCGGCAAGGCGGAGGACAAGTTCTGGTTCTCCTTCTTCCACGAGGCGGGGCACGTCCTGCACGACTCCAAAAAGGATCTACTGATTAACGACGGCAGCGAAAACGATCCACGGGAAGAACGCGCCAACGACTGCGCCGCCGAGAAACTGATTCCCGTTCGCTTCAACGAGCGCATCCGGCAGGCGACATCGGAGGCTGAAATCACACGGCTGGCTGCAGAAATCGGCGTCTCCCCCGGCATCGTGGCTGGCCGGTATCAGTTCCTGACGCACGCATGGCACCGGTTCAAAGCGTTGATCCGCACTTTCGATTGGAAACCGCAGCCCGCATGAAGAAACAGGCAATAGTTGTGCGCAAGGGCAAAAGTAGCAGCGGCGTCCCGCCGCTGAGTTCTCCAGAGCAGAGCCGGGACGGCTCTGCCACCTTGCAAAGTCAAAGTGGAAGCGGCGGCCCGCCGCTTTCTTCCGACACCAACAAGCGGCGGGACGCCGCTTCTACTCTGCACAACACACCAAAATACACTTTGAGCCATAACGTTGCACAAGAAGGCACCTGGCCAGTCGTCTCCATCGGCGAAGTCGTTGCCATTAATCCGCGTCCCAGTGACGACACGCTCGCCGATGATGCACTTGCGTCGTTCATCCCGATGAAGTGCGTGGAGGAAGAGAGCGGACGCTTCGAACCGCTCAGCGACCGAAAGGTAGCTGACGTTCGCAAAGGCTACACGCCATTCCGAGACGGGGACGTTCTCTTTGCTAAAGTCACGCCGTGCATGGAGAACGGAAAAGGCGCGGTCATGAAAGGCCTGACCAATGGCATTGGCTTTGGCTCAACGGAGTTCTTTGCACTTCGTCCGGCAGACTGTCTGGATGCAGCCTACCTTTTTCACTTCGTCCTCCAAAGCAGTTTCAGGCAACAGGCAGCGCGAAACATGACTGGGGCGGTTGGTTTGCGGCGCGTTCCCAAATCGTATTTGGAACAACAACCCATTCCTCTCCCCCCCCTCCCCGAGCAGCGCCGCATCGTGGCCGAAATCGAGAAGCAATTCACACGGTTGGAGGCGGGAGTCAGCGCACTCAAGCGCGTGCAAGCCAACCTCAAGCGCTACCGCGCCGCCGTCCTCAAAGCCGCCTGCGAAGGAAAGCTCGTACCCACGGAAGCCGAGCTTCAGAAGAGTGGCAGCGGCGTCTCGCCGCTGAAGCAGAGCCGAGACGGCTCTGCCACCTTCGAGACCGGCGAACAACTGCTTAAACGGATTCTCTCCGAGCGCCGCAAGAACTGGACCGGTCGCGGCCAATACAAAGAACCCACCTCCCAGGATAGCGACATGCAGCAACCGATTCCTGTAGGTTGGACAATGTGCTCAGTCGGACAGGTTTCGGAATGCCTCGACGGCAGGCGTGTTCCCATCAACAAGGCGGAAAGGGCCAAACGCCAAGGTGATGTTCCCTATTACGGCGCGAACGGCCAAGTTGGCTCGATAGACACCCATCTTTTCGACGAACCTCTTGTACTGGTCGTCGAGGACGAAACGTTCACCGGACGTACACAGGCTTTCAGTTATGTGATTAAAGGGAAAACGTGGGTGAATAATCACGCCCACGTTCTTCGTGCAACTTCAGCCGTCTCGACCGCTTACTTGAATTATTCACTTGCTCATTATCCATTCACTGCACGCACGACCGGTTCTACCGGGCGTCGGAAGCTGACTCAAAAAGCGCTCATGGCCGCGCCGTATTTGCTCCCACCCCTCGCCGAACAAACGCGGATCGTGGCCGAAGTGGAACGTCGATTGAGCGTGGCGGAAGAACTGGAAGCCATGGTGTCGGCCAACCTCCAACGCGCGACACGTTTGCGGCAAGCGATTCTTCAGAAAGCCTTCACTGGAAGATTGATAAACCAAGGAAATTAATGAGCACGCTGCACGACCCAACGCGACACGTGAACTACCTTCAGCAATGTCTTTCCCAAGATAAACGGAACCTTGGTATCTTTCTGGCGGCTGGTTGCCCCGTTTCAATCAGAGTTCCCGCTGGCGCGAGAACGGAACCGCTCATTCCGGATGTCCAAGGCCTAACAGACCTCGTGGCAGCGAAGGTAAGAGCGGGTGCCAACGCAGCCGCGTTCGAGAAGGTGCTAGAACATTTGGCAGACGACGGACACGCCTTAATCAATGTCGAGACACAACTCAGCTTCATTCGAGGTCTGAAGGCAATTGCAGGTTTGGGGCAGGTTCGCGGCCTAGCAATCGCCGATCTTGCGTCGTTGGAGGAATCCATTTGTAACTACATCGGGGATCGAGTTGACCGCTCTTTGCCTGCTGGGGAGAATCCCTATTCTCACATGGCGGCATGGATTGGTTCGACAAACAGGGCAGAACCAGTCGAAATCTTCACAACTAACTACGATCTATTGGCGGAACAGGCGCTTGAACGGTATCGGATTCCCTATTTTGATGGCTTTAGTGGGTCGAAGGATGCGTTTCTTGATTCGCATTCTATCGATCACGACGAGTTGCCTCCCCGATGGGCAAGATTGTGGAAGCTCCACGGGTCCATTAACTGGAGCCTAAATGCCGCCAAACAGGTCTCTCGGAACGGGACATCTATCAGCAAGTGCATCATTCATCCATCTCACTTGAAGTATGACGAAAGCCGACGAATGCCTTACCTTGCAATGATCGATCGTCTCCGGTCATTCATTCGCAAGCCATCGAGCGTTCTTGTTGTCTGCGGATATTCGTTTCGCGACGAACACCTGAACGCTTGTTTGCTCGAAGGTCTCACGGGGAGCCCAAGGTCAGCAGTGTTTGGCCTCTTGTATGGGAATATCGCCGATTATCCCGAGGCGGCAAAGCTTGCTACAACAACAAGCAATCTGTCTATGATGGCACGGGATGGTGCCATCATCGGCACGCGCAGTGGCAGTTGGGACAATCGGGATCCGGGTGACACCGCGATGTGGGCTGGAGCCGTCGAACTCGCGCCAGATTCATCTGGAGGTGCTTCACAAGTTGCAACATTTCACCTCGGCGATTTTGCGCGGTTGGGTAGCTTTCTTGCCGCGTTGATTGGAAGAGATGCGCAAGGAGGGCCACATGCCGTCTGATCCTACATACCTCGGCACGGTTGAAGACGTTCGTGGCGCAACGATTAGCATTGTGCTCTCGGATGAAACCTTGTCCGGCCTGACCTTTATCGGCGGAGCGGGATATCGAATCGGTCAAGTCGGAAGTTTCATACGAATACCGCTAGGCCTAGTGGACCTTTTCGGAGTCGTTTCGCAGGTCGGTGCCGGTGCAGTCCCAGAACGCTTGGCGGAATCGGAACCGTTTGGCCGACGGTGGATGACGGTTCAGTTGGTTGGTGAAGGCAGGCGGTTCGGAAGATTTCAGCGGGGTCTTTCCCAATATCCGACCGTATCTGACCCTGTTCACCTCGTTACCGAAATTGACATTGCGCGAATCTACGGGCGTCCCGATGAACCGCAGGCCATTGCCATCGGCCAGATTGCGAGCGCCGAATCGATCCCGGCCTTGATGGATCTGGATAGATTAATCACTCGCCATTCGGCTGTCGTTGGTACTACGGGAGCAGGCAAATCAACTACTGTTGCCGGGCTTTTGACCACGCTGACAGACCCTCAACGGTTTCCGTCAGCTCGAGTTATCATACTCGATATGCACGGCGAATATGCGAGTGCGCTGCAAGATCGGGCCACGGTTTTCAGAGTCAATCCAGACTCAACCCGTGGAGAACAACAACTCAACGTTCCCTACTGGGCGATGACGTCGGACGAGCTAATGCCGATAACTTTTGGTGCTCTCGGCGACACTGAGCGTGGTGCAGTCTTGGAGGAGATTACGAAACGGAAACGGGAGGCTTTGTCATATTTGCACGACCCGCCGGTCACCGTTGATCAGGTTAATGCGGACAGCCCCATCCCGTTTAGTATTCAGAAACTCTGGTTTGACCTCCATTGCCTTGTCAATGCGACGCACACTGCCCAACAGGCGGCACAGCGACCAGAGACTATGGCCTTTGAGGAATCAGCGCCCGGCACACCAATTCAGCCGGGAGATGCGATGACAGTTGTGCCCCCGCGATTCCGAAGCATTCAACAAGGGCAAGTTTGGCTCAGTCAGTATCCGCTTCGCATTTCCCGACCGCTGGAAGGTTTGGCCTCGCGGCTTCGCGATACGCGGCTGGATTTTCTTTTCCGGCCAGGCCCATGGTTGCCAGCCATGGGTGGCAAAACCGATCAAGACCTCGACACATTGCTCGCCGATTGGCTGGGAGGGGCGATGCCTGTTACGATTCTGGACCTTTCAGGAGTCCCATCATCAATTGTCAATCCACTGGTCGGTGCAGTCCTCCGAATCATCTATGAAGCGTTGTTCTGGTCGCGTTACCTCTCTGAAGGTGGGCGCGAACGACCATTACTTGTCGTGCTAGAGGAAGCGCACGTCTATCTTGGAAAGGAGGCGCAAGGTCCGGCGGGTGCGGCAGTTCGCCGAATCGCGAAGGAGGGTCGCAAATATGGGATTGGGGCGATGCTTGTTAGCCAGCGACCGAGCGAAATTGACACGACCATTTTGTCACAGTGTGGAACAATGATCGCGATGCGATTGACTAATTCCGCAGATCGGCAGCATATTGCCGGAGCCGTGTCAGAGCACCTGCATGGCTTGCTGGATATGCTGCCGATTCTGAGAACTGGCGAGGCAATCATTGTCGGCGAAGCCGTGCATCTTCCAGTCCGCGCTCTCATTACACCACCGGCTGCAAACCGCCGACCAGATAGCGCTGATCCAGTCGTTTTTCAAACCGTCGGCCCTGGCGGATGGAATCGAAACAAAGAAGCACAGAACTATGAGGATGTCGTCACCGTCTGGCGCCGTCAGAATCCACGCTCGCCACAGCAATCTGAAATGAAACCGAATTGAAAGGATATGCATCATGGACTGGTTTGAAACACCTGAATCAAGCAACATCGTGCGTTTCCGCTTTGAAACGGAGACACTTACGCTAGAGATTGAGTTTAAGAACGGTAACATCTATCAGTATTTCGACGTGCCTGAGCCAGTTTATGAAGCGTTTTGCCAGGCTGGATCGAAAGGTCAGTTCTTCAGCCAAAGCATCCGTGGCGCATTCCGTTTCGCCCGATGCTGACCCCATTCATCACATGATCGACCCCGCCTTCTTCTTGTCTCTGGAACGACTGCAGTATCCTGCCGGATGACGACCTGTCGCATGGCGATTATGGGGGACATTTGATATGTTTGCTGCTGTCGGCAGGTCGGCCTTGATAAAGGGTTCATCTGGTTCTCGTTAAGTATGGGCAAAGAAATCACAAACTCGCAAATGGACTTTTAGTCATGACCAACCCCACCACCCTCATTCATGAACTCTTTACCCACTTCCGCATCCTACGGGATGACGGCCTCTCCTACGGCGATTACGTCGAGCGGTTGACCTTCCTGCTGTTTCTGAAAATGGTGGATGCGCCGTCGCGTCCGGCATTTCATAAGCCGTCGCGGATCGTGGCGGAAGTCGCGCGGCGGCTGAGCGTGGTGGAGGAATTGGAAGCCACGGTCGCCGCCAGCCTCCAGGGCGCCGCGCGTTTGCTGCAGGCCATACTCCAAAAAACCTTCCCCGGAGACCTGACGTATGGATACTGAACCGCTGCTTCCCGTACATGGCGGCTACCGCAAGCTGAAGAGCTTTCAGGTGGCGCAACTGGCGTACGATGTGACGGCGCGCTTTACGGAGCACTACATTGACCGGTTCAGCCGCACGCGCGACCAGATGGTACAGGCGGCGCGATCCGGCGTGCAAAACATTGCCGAGGGATCGCAGGCCTCCGGCACCTCCAAGAAAACCGAATTGAAACTGACCAATGTGGCCCGCGCCAGCTTGGAAGAGTTGAAGCTCGATTATGAAGATTTTTTGCGCCAGCGTGGACTGGCGATCTGGACCGCAGACGAGCCGCTGCGCCGCGATCTCGTGAGCGCTCGCTGCCAAACCGCAAACGAGGTGGCTGCTTGGGTCGTGCAGGTGCGAAAGACCTACACCCCTGGACAGCATGGACACGATGGACGTCCTCAGACCCCCACGCCGTCCACGCCGTCCATGCCGTCCATCCAGTCCATCAACGCCGAAATCTCCGCCAATGCAGCCCTGGTGCTGATCGGTGTCGCCTGCGCGCTGCTTTCCCGCCAGATTGAAACCTTGGCGAAGCAGTTTGAAACCGAAGGCGGCTTTACGGAGCGCCTCTACCGCGTGCGTCAACAGAGGCGAAACTCAGGAACTTAACGGAGCACTTATGACCAACCCCACCGCCCTCGTTCAAAAACTCTGGAACTACTGCAGCATCCTGCGGGATGACGGCCTCTCCTACGGCGATTACGTCGAGCAGTTGACCTTTCTGCTCTTCCTGAAAATGGCGGACGAACAGTCGCGTCCGCCGTATCTGAGTGACGCCAAGCGGCGGGACGCCGCTTCTACGATCCCCAAGGGCTTCGACTGGCCGAGTCTATTGGCCAAGGACGGCGACGCGCTGGAGATCCATTACCGTCACGTGTTGGAGGAGCTCGGCAAGCGCCCGGGCATGCTCGGCGTCATCTTCCGCAAGGCGCAGAACAAAATTCAGGACCCCGCCAAGCTCCGCCGCCTCATCGTGGACCTGATCGACAAGGAGCAGTGGTCCAGCCTCTCCGCCGACGTCAAGGGCGACGCCTACGAGGGGCTCCTGCAGAAGAATGCCGAGGACGTGAAGGGCGGCGCGGGCCAGTATTTTACGCCGCGCGCGCTCATCTCCGCCATGGTGGACGTGGTCGCCCCGCAGCCGGGCCAGACCATCTGCGATCCGGCCTGCGGCACCGGCGGCTTCCTGCTCGCCGCCCACGATTACCTCTCCAAGCACTACGCCCTCGACCGCGCGCAGAAGCAGAAGCTCAAGAGCGGCACGTTCTTCGGCATCGAGCTGGTGGACAGCGTCACGCGCCTCTGCGCCATGAACCTCCTGCTCCACGGCATCGGAGAGTCAGAAAGTGGCAGCGGCGTCCCGCCGCTGTCTCCCGAAACACAGAGCCAGGACGGCTCTGCTACTTTTGGCAAGCGTGGCAGCGGCGTCCCGCCGCTGTCTCCCGAAACACAGAGCCGGGACGGCTCTGCTACTTTTGGCAAGCGTGGCAGCGGCGTCTCGCCGCTGTCTCCCGAAAAACAGAGCCGGGACGACTCTGCTACTTTTGAGATGCCCGTCGTCACCAAGGACGCGCTCGCCGGCAAGCACGGCGAGTACGAGATCGTCCTGGCCAATCCGCCCTTCGGCAAGAAGAGCAGCGTCACCATCGTCAACGAGGCCGGCGAGCAGTCCAAGGAATCGCTCATCATCAACCGCGACGACTTCTGGGCCAGCACCAGCAACAAGCAGCTCAACTTCCTCCAGCACATCTTCACCATTCTGAAGCAGCACGGGCGCGCGGCCGTCGTGCTGCCCGACAACGTGCTCTTCGAGGGCGGCGCGGGCGAGACCATCCGCCGCGAGCTGCTCAAGCAGGCGGACGTCCACACC
>JBIJDW010000017.1:0-18880 GCA_044343885.1 Kiritimatiellia bacterium | reverse complement strand
AGAATTGCTGCACTCCGTCCTTGCGTCCGGACGGTCTCAATCGGTACACTGCCGCATGCCCCTTCCCGAACTTTTAGCCCCCGCAGGCGGTTTTGATGCCGCCGTCGCCGCCTTTCAATATGGCGCGGATGCCGTTTATGCGGGCCTGGATCGCTTCTCGGCGCGGGCCGAGGCGCAGAACCTCTCACCGGAACGGCTGGCGGTGCTGCTGGCACATGCGCGTAGCCTCACACCGCCGCGCAAGGTCTATTGCACCTTCAACACGCTGCTGCTGGATGCCGAGATCCCGGCGGCGCTGGAGACGCTCGACGGACTCGATGACCTCGGCGTCGATGGCGTTATCATCCAGGACTGGGGACTGTTTGAGCTGGCCCGCCGGCATTTTCCACGTCTGCAGCTCCACGCCAGCACCCAGATGGCGGCGCACAGCCGCGAGGGCGTCCGGGCGCTCGCCGCGCGCGGCTTTACCCGCGTGGTGCTGGCCCGCGAGCTGACGCTTGACGAAATCGCCTCGACCGTCCGTGATCGCGCCGCCGAGATCGAGGTCTTTATCCACGGCGCGCTCTGCTACTCCACCAGCGGCATCTGCCTCTTCTCCTCGCATGCCGTCGGCCGCAGTGGCAACCGCGGCCGTTGCGCCTACTGCTGCCGCGACCGCCTGACCGAGGTCGGAAAGCCAGACGCCGCGGCCGGCCACCCCTACTCCATGCGCGATCTGGCCTGGCTCCCCCACATTCCCGCGCTGGTCGCGGCGGGGGTCGCCAGCCTGAAGATCGAAGGCCGCATGAAGTCGCCGCTTTACGTCGCCGCCATCACCGATCTCTACCGGCGCGCCATTGATGGCACGCTCACCCCGGCTGATGAGGCACGAAAGATCGCCGATATCCAGACCATCTTCAGCCGGCCCTGGACGTCGTTCTACGCCGAAGGCACCGGTGCCGACCCGCTCGCCATCATAGACCCTTCTGCCGTCGGCCACCGCGGCACCCGCATCGGCACCGTCCAGTCGGTCCTGCGCGACGGCCGCGGCGGACGCTGGCTTCGCTTCCGCACCGCGCGTGCCCTGGAAAAACACGATGGTCTTCAGGTCGAGCCTGCCGCAGGGGGACAGCCAGCAGGTTTCGCGGTCAACGCGCTGCGCCGCTGTGGCGCCACACGTGATGAGATCTCCCTTCCCGCCGGAAGCGATGTCGAGGTTGAGCTGCCCCCCGACCTGCCGGCGAGCCCGGCTTCTGGCGCGGCGATCTACTGCTCGGCCTCTCAGGCGGTGCGGCGGTCCTATCCCATCGAAACGGTCCGCGAATCATCACTCGCCCCGCTTCATGCCTGCGCCGTCACCGTCACGCTCGAAGCGGCAGGACTTGTCGTGACCGCCGAAGCAACCGACTCCTGCCCGGACACGGCAACCGTGCGCATCCCGGCGGAGCTGACGCCTGCGCGCAATCCGGGTCAGACCGAGGCGGCGGTGCGCAAAGCCTTCGACCGCACCCGCGACGCCGGCTGGCGAGTAGCCCGCCTGGAGGTTCATGATCCCGACACCCGCTACGCCCCACCCTCCCTGCTCAACGACGCCCGCCGTCGCGTGCTGGAGGCTCTCACGGCCGCCCGCGCTGCCCACCGCCAGGCGGCCCGCAATGAGGCGCTTGCTCATTCAACACTCTCTCTGGATTCCCCGTCGGCAGCGGTAAGCGAACGCACGCATAAAGAACACACCGAACCCCTCTTTACAGCCAAGGTGCATGTCTTGCAAGCACCGTCTGAGGGGCTGAACGATGCCGACGAACTGGTCGTCCAGATCGGCCTTGCTGACGACGAGACTGTGCGTCGCGGTCTCGCGGCCTGGCTGACCGTCGTTCCCCGTGATCGCATCCGACTGGCCTTGCCCCTGCTGGTTCGCGACAGCGAATCCGCGCCCTTGGACACTCGCCTGCGCGCTCTGGCGGCGGATGGGTGGCGGCACTGGGAGTGCGCCGATATCGCCGGTCTTGACCGGTTACGGCGCTGCGTGGCTCAGGCCGAAGACATTACCGCCGATTGGTCTTTTTATGCGCTCAATCGCGCGGCCAGCGATTTTCTCTACGAACAAGGAATTACGCGTCGCGTCACCTCGCCCGAGGATACGGAGGCCAATCTCACCGTGTGTGCCGATGTCGGGATGATCGAGGCGCTGGTCTTCCAGCTCACGCCGCTGTTCATCTCGCAAACGCCACCCTGCACCGGGTCGGGCGACCCGCCCAGCGGTTCGGTCTCATTCGCCGACCGTCGCGGCCAGACCTTGCACACCTGTTCGCTCGACGGGCGATGGATCACGACCGGCGGGCGTCCGTTCTCCTGCGCGGACGCCATTCCCGGTCTTCAACGTCTCGGCATCCGCCACTTCCGTTGCGACTGGTCGTGGCAGCCGTCAGACCCCACCGTACTCGCCGCCGCCTGGCGCGCCGTTCGCTGCGGCGAGACGCCCTCCGGAAGCCACCCCGCCAACTTTCGCCGCGGGCTGCTGTAGGAGGCTCTTGCAAAACCCCTCTGGGGTGTTTGCAAGAGAGAAGTCAGAATACAGAATTCAGGAGTCAGAATATTTGTACACGTTGCCCGTGAGCGGGTTCCACTTCTGAATTCTGAATACTGGCTTCTGAATACTGCGCTTGCAGAACCGACGAAGGAGGTTTTGCAAGCGCCTCGTAAATTCTCTGCACGCAGACTGGACGAGCGACGCGCTTTCGTGCATAATCAATCCCCAAACGAAACCCCGGACCCCTGCGGGCCGACTAGGAGATCCAGACCGTATGCAAAACATTCCAAGCGTGAAGATGGGCATTGTCGCCGTCAGTCGCGACTGCTTTCCAATCGAACTCAGCCGGGCGCGCCTTGAACGTGTCGTAAAAGCCTGCGCCAAACGCAAGGTCGACGTGATCCCCTGCTCGGTGGTCATCGAATCAGAAGCCGACACAGTCAAAGCGCTTGTGGAGATGCGCGCCGCCGGCGTCAACGCCGTCACCATCTACCTCGGCAACTTCGGTCCTGAGGCTCCCTACACCATTTTCGCAAAGGAACTGGGTGTCCCCTTCATGCTGTGTGCGGCGGCCGAGGAATCGGCCAAAGACCTGATCAACGGCCGTGGCGACGCTTTTTGCGGCATGTTGAACGCCTCGATGAACTGCGCCCTGCGCAATATCACCCCCTTCATCCCGGCGGTTCCAGTGGGCCTCCCGGATGATATCGTCAACCACATCGTCCATTTCACCCGCGTGGCCCGCGTGGTGAACGGCATCCGCAACCTCAAGGTCTTTGCGTTCGGTCCGCGCCCGCAGGATTTCTTTGCCTGCAATGCGCCGATCAAGCCCATGTACAACCTGGGCATCGAGGTGATGGAGAACTCCGAACTTGACCTCCTGCAGCTCTATCAGGTTGCCGCCAAGCGGACGAAGGAGATTGACGCCATCGCCAAGGACATGGCCAAGGAACTCGGCAAGGGCAACTGCTTCTCGGGCAAGCTGCGCGAACTGGCCCAGTTCGAGTTGGCCCTGCTCACCTTCTTCGAAGCCAATCTCGGATCCCGCCAGTTCGGCGTGATGGCCAACAAATGCTGGCCCGCGTTCGAATCGGCTTTCCGCTTCGTCCCCTGTTTTGTCAACTCTCGCCTCTCCACGCGCGGTATCCCCGTGGCGTGCGAAGTTGACATGTACGGAGCGATCTCGCAGTATATGGCCCAATGCGCCACGCTGCTGCCGACTACGATCCTCGACATCAACAACACCGTGCCCGCTGACCTGCCGATCAAGAATCTGCAGGGCGCCACGCGCGCCGACCTGTTCATGGGCTTCCACTGTGGCAACACCCCCTCCTGCTGCCTCTGCTCCGGGTGCTCGATGAAGTATCAGCTCATCATGCACCGGCTGATGGAACCGGGCCGGGAACCCGACATCACGGTGGGCACGCTGGAAGGACGGCTGCGGCCGGGTCCGATCACGTTCTTCCGTGTGCAGGGAACGGCCGATTGCCGTCTGCAAAGCTACATTGCCAATGGCAATATTCTCGACGCCGACCCGCGCTCGTTCGGCGGCATCGGCATATTCGGAATCCCGAATTTTGCCCGCTTCTACCGCCATGTGCTGTTGGAGAAACACTACCCGCATCACGGCGCTGTGGCGTTCGACACCGCCGGCGAGGTTCTCTTCGATGCGGCGAAGCTGCTGGGTATCACCGATGTGGCCACCCCGAAGCCGGTTGGCGTGCTGTATCCGAACGAAAACCCGTTCGCGTAACGTGATTGTTTTCTCAACACCAACACCTGTCCATGAACCACACGAGGAGTCGAACCATGACAACACAGGAAAATTTGATGGCCGCATTCGCGGGTGAGAGTCAGGCCAATCGCAAGTACCTCGCCTTCGCCAAGAAGGCGGATGCCGACGGCAAGCCGCAGATCGCCAGGCTCTTCCGCGCGGCGGCCGAGGCCGAGACCGTTCATGCCCACGCCCATCTGCGCGTCGCCAACGGCGTGAAGAGCACGGCGGAAAACGTGCAGGAGGCGATCGCCGGCGAAGGTCACGAATTCACGACGATGTATCCCGAATTCGTCGCCGCCGCCAAGCGGGATGCCCATGCGGGTGCCTTGCGCTCGTTTGAATACGCCATGGCCGTCGAAAAAATCCATCACGGTCTTTACAGCCAGGCGGCCGTCGCGCTCAAGGCAGACAAAGACCTCCCCGTCGCTAAAATCTTGGTTTGCCCGGTCTGCGGTAACACCGAGGTGGGCGTGGCTCCCGAGAAATGTCCGATCTGCGGCGTCCCTGGAGTCACGTTCAACGAAATCGCCTGAAGGTTTTTTACGTTGCTCCCGGCGCGGCCGTCGACGTGATTCCGGCTTCCCGACTGGTCTGCGCAGCTTTCGTATGCTCGCGGGCGGTGATCGGACTTAAGAGGACGATGTATGGCTTATCTGGTCTTGACAGAGGGTGATGGGAACGGAAAAAAGTTCGACCTCAAAGACGGGGTCACGCGCATCGGAAGGCGTGCCGAAAACGATGTGGTCTTGGTTTATCCGTCGATTTCCGGGACCCATGCCGAGATCGTTCGATCCGATGATGGATTTGAGTTGCGCGATCTCGGATCCACCAACGGCACACGCCTCAACGGTAATCGCATCCAAAACATACGGGTTTACCGGAACGACATCTTCTCCTTCGGGGACGTGTCCGTCATGCTGGATGGCGACGACGTGCCCACAGCGCCGCCATCGAACGAGAACGACGCAGTTGACGTTTCTGCGATTCCGCGCACGACCGTCATTTTGCACCCGCGTATACCTGAGAATGCACGCGTCATCGCACCCTCCGACTTCAAGAAGACACACGGTTCGCGCACACTCTGGCCGTTCTTCCTGGGGCTAGTCATTCTGGCCGTGCTTGTCGCTCTTGTCATCTTTGTGCGAGGATTTTTTTCCTAAATCACCCACGATGCATAGGCGTCGCGCGACCCTCCCGCAACGGTATGCACGCTGTCTTCCCCCGATGCGACAACACGGATTGTAATCGCCGGTTTCTCGCGGTGGTCGCTATAGGCCGCACATACCTGAACCGCCTGGGCAAGGTCTGCAGGCTCGCGCACGCCGAAGGGGATCAATAGCGTGGGCCCCGGCACGTTGACCGTGTCCAGCAGCACATCGCCATCGGCCAACGCCTGTTGCAAAGCCTCGTTATCCGCTTGGTTCCTGCCGATGATGCACGTGGAGCCCCCGGGAAGCCGCATGTGCCGGCCAATGCGCAATAACCGGAGCGACCGCAGATCCCGAATCCCCCGGTCGGCTAGAAGGTTGCCCAGTCTTCGGCAGAAGCCATCGTCGGTGAGCAGACAGCCCCCGGCCGGCGCCGGATACTCGCGTATGCCGTAGGCCTTCGCCAGCGCCATCTGCGGCTTGCGCGAACGCCCGGACAGTCCCAGCAGGCGTTCTCGGTCGAGCAGACCCTCCCGCTCCGGTCTCGACGGCTCCATCAACTTCGCGCTCAACGGACGCACCAGAAAATCCTCCATGCCGCTGTCGTGGATGACGACCTCCAGCGAATGCCTGTTCTGCGACATCGGCCGTTGCCCCAGCACTTCTCCGGTCGCCACGCAGTCAAAGCCCATGGCGGCCATCCGCTCCCCGGCGCGTCTGACCATCCGCGCATGGCAATCGATGCACGGATTCATGTGTCCCCCGAATCCGTGCGGTGGCTGTTCAATCAACCCCAGAATATCATCGGTGAAATCCACCGTGTGCAGCGGCACGTTCAGTTCACGCGCGGCGCGTTGCGCGGCAGTCGTGTTAAAGAACGGGCTGGCAAAACTAACCGCTTCGACATGCACGCCCTGCCCGCGCAGCACGCAGATGGCGAGCATACTGTCCAAACCTCCGGAAAGCAGGCTCAGGCACCGGGTCTGTTTGCCCGCACATCCGCCGCCAGCAGTTTCCGACCCGCATGGTTCTCCGTTATCAGTCATCATGATGTATCACTCCGTGACCTTCGATGTCTCCCTCAAATCCTCATAGACCGCCGCGATGCGCTCCACCATCTGCCGCAGCGTATAGCCTTCCATCCGCACACGCGCGCCAGCGCGGATGCGCCCGGCGAGTTCCCGGTCATGCACCACTGCCAGCGCTCGAACCGCCAGCCCCTCCACATCTCCAAACGGGCAGAGCAATCCCGCCCCCTCGGTTTCCAAGACGTCGGCCATTCCACCAACCGCCGTCGCAACCACCGGCACGCCCGACGCCATCGCCTCCAGAAGCGTGTACGGCAGCCCCTCCCACCGCGACGGCATCACCAGCGCGTCCAGATCCAACAGATGCTCGGCCACCTCGATCTCGTCCCGGGCCGTTCGCAACAGGACGCAGGCGTCAAGCCCGGTCCGCCTCAGCCGCCCCTCCACCCATCCGAGCCAGGGGCCGTCTCCCACCACTAGGAACTGCGCGTCGGGACGCAAGGCGTGAATGCGCCGCGCGACGGCCAGAAAGAGATCGGGGCCTTTCTGCCGGCACATCCGCCCAACAAAGCCGATCACCGGGTGCGTCCCCTCGGGCATCGGTTGCAGGTCGCCAGCCTCAATGCCATTGGGAATCAGTCGCACGCGGTCCGCCGGCATTCCCAGTCCGCGCACGTTATCGCACGCCCAGTCGCGTTCCTCGCGGCTAACCGCGATGAGACTCCCAGTCCGCCGCGCCGCCCATCGTTCACAGGCGAGATAGAGGCCCCTCCATGGACTGTCTGAGAGAAAGGCGAAGGCATGGGGCGTATAAACCGTCGGCACGCCGCCCGCAATCCGCGCCGCCAACCGGGCCAGCAGCCCCGCCTTGGAGCTGTGGGCATGGATGATGTCGGGACGGAGGCGGCGCACCAGCCGGATCAGGCGCACCAGTGCCACGGCGTCGGCAAGCGGCGCGATGCGACGCTTCATCGGCAGCAGATGAACCGCCACGCCTGCCTTCCGGAACAGGTCAAGGTCGCGGCTGAAATCGGCATCACGACCAAGCGAGGCGATCACCGTCAGCCGGAAGCGGTTGCGGTCAAGACCCATCACCAGGTCGCGCAAATGGCGGCGCGTGCCGCCCGCCGTAGCCTCCAGCACTTCGATGATGTGAAGCGGGCGCATGCCGTCAGCCTCCTGTCACCGGCGGTTCGGTATCACGCAACTCACAGCCCGCGCGCCCCGTGAACGCCTCATTCGGATCGGCCATGCCCGCCGCGACCGGCCACGGAAATGCGTGCAGCCGATTCAGAGCCTCTCCAGCAAGAAAGAGCGAACCGCAGACCACCACCGCGCCGCCTTCGGCCAGCGCCCATGCACGGGCCTCATCCAGCGCGGCACCGAGCTCCGCCTGCCGGGCCGTCAGTCCGTTGGCGCGCATGAGCGCGCACACCGCGTCGCCGGCCATCGCGCGCGGCGACGGGATGGTCACCGCCCAGGCGCGTGTGAACGACGATGCGAGAATCTTGAGGAACGCGCCGGCGTCCTTGTCGTCGCAAAACCCGGCCACCAGGCCCAGCGGCCCCTTCAGTCCCGACTTCCGCAGCGCCTGCCGCAACGCCGTGGCGCAATCGGGGTTGTGCGCGCCGTCCACGATCACCGGCGGCTCGCGCGAGGCAAGCTGGAACCGGCCGGGCCAACACACCCCCGCCAGCCCCTCGCGAAACGCCTCATCGGGCAGGCGCCGACCCAGCGCCTCCTCGGCGGCTTCGAGAGCGGCCACCGCCGTGGCGAGATTCTCAGCCTGGAACAATCCGCCCAGCGGCAGCGAGACTTTTCCGAGATCGCGCGAAACCGTCGACACCCGCGCCTCCAGACCCTCGGGACGCGACCGCACGGCCGACACGGAAACGGCCTCACTCGCGTCCACCAGGCGGCACCCCAGATCCGCCGCCCGGTGCCGCACCACTGCCCGAGCCTCATCGGGCATCGCGCCACAGACGACAGGCCTCCCCGGCTTGATGATCCCCGCCTTCTCGCCTGCGATTGCCGCCAGCGTATCCCCCAGCCACTGCGTGTGCTCCAGTCCGATCCGTGTGATTACCGAAACCAGCGGCGTCACCACGTTGGTCGCATCCAGCCGGCCGCCGAGGCCGGTCTCCAATGCCACCAGCCGAATCCCCGCCCGCCGGTAGACCTCGAAGGCCGCCGCCGTGGCGCACTCAAAGAAGGTGGGTTCTTCCGCGCCCGCCGCGACCGCCGCCCGCGCCGCCGCCTCGACCGCCAGGATCGCCTCGGCCAGCGGGGCGTCGGCGACCGCCTCGCCGTTGACGAAAATCCGTTCGTTGAAGCGCTGCAAATGCGGAGATGTGTAGCGTCCGCAAGTCCATCCGGCCGCGCGCAGCACGGCATCGGTCATCGCCGCCACCGATCCCTTGCCATTCGTTCCCGCGATATGGATGGGGGCCAGACCCGACTCGGGCCGGCCCATCTGCGCCAGCAGCGCCTCCATCACCTCCAACCCCTGCCGCACGCCGAAACGCTGCCGCGCGGCCAGGGCCTCCAAAAATCCGCATGACGTATCCATGCGCCCAGTGTACCCGGCGCAGCCCCTCGCAAGCAACAGGAATTGTAATCCAACCTGCGGTTCGATGAAAGCTGACAACCTCGCTCTGATATGGTATCCTTTGCCAATAAAAATAGATCGCAGCACGTGGGCGGTGTTGAGTTTCGGGAATGCTTGAAGGCTTGACCGACACGGCAAGGGAACGTCATGAATCCGGTTGAACAGTATTTGAGCGACATGGGGGCGATTCGCGCAACGGGTGCGGGAACAGCGGAAACGTCTTACTATACCGCTCTTTCCACGCTCTTGAACGAGATCGGCAAGAAGCCGACCCCGAAAGTGCGCTGTGTGATCCAGCTTCAGAACAAAGGCGCGGGCATGCCTGACGGCGGCATGTTCACCTCTGATCAGTTCAAGAGCAAAGCAGCCAAGCAGGAAGCCGGGGCGAACCCGCTCAAAAACATTCATCCTTCCCGTGGCGTGATCGAAGTGAAGTCGCCCGCCGAGGACATGGCTGGCATCATCGTGAGCGAGCAAATCGCCCGCTATTGGGACCACTACGGCCTTGTTCTGGTCACGAATTACCGCGCCTTCACGCTGATCGGGCGCACGGTTTCCGGTCAGGCGGTGGAACAGGAGAGTTTCACGCTGGCCGCGACCGAAGCGGACTTCTGGAAGCTGGCCGCGCATCCACGCACCTGCCCCGACGCGCTGCGCGAACGTTTCGCCGAGTACCTTTACCGAGCGATGACGCATAACGCGCCGCTGGCCGCTCCGCAGGACGTGGCCGCTGTCCTCGCCTCCTATGCCCGCGACGCCAAGGCACGCATCGAGCACGCCGACTTGCCTGCACTGGCCGGGTTGCGCGAAGCCCTAGAGCACGCCCTGGGGCTGAAGTTCGAGGGCGAGAAGGGCGAGCACTTCTTTCGCTCCACGCTGATTCAGACCCTCTTCTACGGCATTTTCTCCGCTTGGGTACTTTGGGCGAGGAAGCGCAAGCCCGCCACCGCCGAGTCCGCCCAGGAAAAGACGCTCAAATATGCCCTGCACGAGTCGGCGGCTACCTATCATACGGACAGCAAGCATTTCGACTGGCATACCGCCGTGTGGCACCTGCGCGTGCCGATGATCCGCGCCCTGTTTGAGCAAATCGCCACCCCGGCGCGCCTCGGCCCCTTGGGGCTGGAAGAAGTCCTCGACTGGGCTGCGTCCGCCCTGAACCGCGTGGACGGCGACGCATTCTTTACCGCTTTTGACGAAGGGCACGCCGTTCAGTATTTCTATGAGCCGTTCTTGCAGGAGTTCGACCCCGAGTTGCGCAAAGAGCTGGGTGTGTGGTACACGCCAACCGAGATCGTCGAATATCAGGTTGAGCGTGTGGATACCGTCCTGCGCGAAGAGTTGCACATCGCCGACGGCCTCGCTGACCCGCGCGTGATCGTCCTCGACCCGTGCTGCGGCACCGGGGCGTATGTGCGATCCGTGCTGCACCGCATCGCCAAGACGCTGGATGCCAAGGGCGGAGACGGCCTGACGGCACAGGACCTGAAGACCGCCGCGCTTGAGCGCGTCCTGGGTTTCGAGATCCTGCCCGCGCCGTTTGTCATCGCCCATTTGCAAATCGGCCTGTTACTGGAAAACCTGGGCGCACCGCTCAACGAGTCCAAGGACGAGCGCGTCGGCGTCTACCTGACCAACTCCCTGACCGGATGGGAACCGCCCAAGGAGAAGCCCAAGCAAACGATCATGTTCCCGGAACTCGAAGTGGAACGCGACGCGGCCAACCGTGTGAAGCAGGGCAAGAAGATCATCGTGGTTCTCGGCAACCCGCCTTACAACGGTTTCGCTGGCGTCAGCCCCGAAGAGGAAAACGATCTTGTAAAACCCTACAAGGAAGGTCTCATTTCCAAGTGGGGCATCAAGAAATTCAATCTGGACGATCTCTATGTCCGTTTCTTCCGCCTGGCCGAAAAGCGCATCGCCGAACATAGCGGCATGGGCGTGGTGTCGTTCATCTCCAACTTCTCATATCTCAGCGACCCCTCCTTTGTGGTGATGCGGCAACGGTTCCTTGAGGAGTTCGATAAACTCTGGTTCGATTGCCTGAACGGCGACAGCCGCGAGACCGGCAAGCAGACTCCAGAAGGGAACCCAGATCCATCCGTCTTCTCGACGCAATGGAACCGCGAAGGCATCCGCGTCGGCACGGCCATCGGCATGATGGTGAAATGCAATATCCAAAGTGGAAGCGGCGTCCCGCCGCTTGTGCGGACGTGTCGGGATCAAGCGGCGGGACGCCGCTTCCACCTTCTCTTCCGGCAATTCTGGGGCACGAAGAAACGCGAGGAACTACTTGCCAGCCTTGCGTCTTCAAAGTTTGATGCGCAATACGAGACCGCCGCGCCCACCGTTGAAACCCGTTGGAGTTTTAGGCCATCAGATGTGACAACCTCTTACATGCGGTGGCCAAAACTCAACGACTTGTGTGCGGACTCACCAGCCTATGGCCACATGGAGACACGGGGACTGACATTGATTTCACACGAGAAATCTACTCTCCTCGCACGGATGCAAGCCTTTCTTGACGCCTCGGTATCTCATGAAGACATGCGCCACTTATGTCCGAAAATCATGGCCAAGTATTGCCGTTACAACGGCATGGAAGATCGAGGCAAGATAATCGACAAAATGCGATTCGATGCTGAACATGTCAAAACGCTGACTTACAAGCCCTTTGATGCGCGGTGGTGCTACGCGGATGCAAGGCGCCCGTTATGGTCCGAGCCCAGTAGCACGTTGGCAATGCAGACTTGGAAAGGAAACGCATTTCTTGTTTCGCGCTTGTCTGGTGTCAAGGGCAACGAAGGCGTCCCAATTTATTATTCAACAGCGGCATTTGAGAGAGATGTGATTTCCGGGCATGCGCGCGCTATCCCTATCCGTCTGAAGGCAAACCAGAACAAGGTGGTAGCGCACATAGGGAATGATTCCGGTGATATCGTTCGCCCCGAGCAAAGCGTCATGTTTGCTAACGACCACGCATCGGCCAACCTTTCACCCGCCGCACGCGCCTATCTGGCAGCGTTCAAATTCCCCAACCCCGACGAAGACACCGAAACGGCAGAAATGATTTGGATGCACGCCTTGGCCATCGGTTACGCGCCCGCCTACCTGACGGAGAACGCCGACGGCATCCGGCAGGACTGGCCGCGCATCCCCTTGCCCGCGACGAAACACGCATTGCTGGCATCCGGAGCCCTGGGGCGGCAGGTGGCGGCGCTGCTTGACACGGAAACGCCCGTTCCCGGTGTGACCTGCGGCGCGGTCCGCGGAGACCTCAAGGCCGTGGCGGCGTGCGTCCGCACCGACGGCAAGCCGATCAACGCCGACGCGGGCGACTTGGACCTGACGGCGGGGTGGGGTCATGCGGGCAAGGAAGGCGTGACCATGCCGGGGCGCGGCAAGGTGGAGACGGTCGGCGACGCATTGGACATCTACCTGAACGGCCTGACCTGTTGGCGCAACGTGCCCGTTCCCGTGTGGGAATACACGATAGGCGGGTATCAGGTCATCAAGAAATGGCTCTCTTACCGCGAAAAGCCCTTACTGGGGCGCGGCCTGACCGTGGCCGAGGTGCGCTACGTCACCGAGACCGCCCGTCGCATCGCCGCGCTTATCTCCCTGCAACCCGCGCTTGACGCGAATTACCGCGCCGTGGCCGCATCTGCATGCAATAATTTTAATAATTGATGACTTTTACCGCCGAAGAACTCGGCACTCTCAAGGAAAGATGGATGAAACCAACCTCGCACATTAGAAGCGCACTGGCAGGGAGTGTTGCCCTCCTTTCAGCCGCAAGCACGTTCGGCGATGTTCACTACGTTGCCGTCGACAACGTCACCCCTGTTGCGCCCTACACAAACTGGGTCACGGCGGCTACCAACATCCAGGATGCCGTTGACGTGGCAACAGTTGATGACGTTGTCTTGGTAAATGACGGCGTGTACGCTACAGGAGGTGTGGCCATATATGGCACCATGACCAACCGCGTGGCAGTCACAAAGGCCGTGAGGGTCCAGAGCGTCAACGGACCGGCAGTGACCATGATCGTAGGTCAGGGGCCAGCCGGTGACGGTGCGGTACGCAGTGCATATCTCACGAACGGGGCAGTGCTGACCGGATTTACGCTGACCAATGGATGCACGCAATCGGGCATTAGTATCGTCGAAACATCAAGTGGCGGCGGCGTGTGGTGCGAAATGGACGCCTTGGTGTCTGACTGTATCCTGACCGGAAACTGGGCGGCTCTATCTGGCGGCGGGGCGTATGGGGGCACGTTGAGTAATTGCACCGTGACCGGCAACGCGACGAGGAACCGAGGTGCTGGTGCCGCCTATGCAACACTGAATAATTGCATTCTCACCGCGAACCACGGAGGCCTTTACGGCGGCGGAGCGGCTTCCTGCATATTGAACAACTGCACCATCACGGGCAATTCGTCAACATGGCAAGGTGGCGGGGCCATAGGTGGCACATTGAACAACTGTCTAGTGAGCAGCAATTCCACGAAAATCAATGGCGGCGGAACGTATAATAGCACGCTAACCAACTGCACCGTGACAGGCAATACAGTGGAAAAATGGCTTAACAATGGGGCTGTTGCCTCCCCAGCAGCTAGCCGTGTCCTGACCATGGATTCCTACGAGGCACTGGATTGGAAGCAATGGCATGCCGAAGGAGGAGGCGGAGTATACGGAGGAACACTCGTCAACTGTATCGTGTACAGGAATTTCGCGGCTTTTGGCGCGAACTGGTATCGGAATTCCTTCGATGGAATATCACTGGATCACTGTTGCACCTCTCCCCTACCACCGGGCGATGGAAACATCGACACCGACCCGATGTTTGTGAGCGCTGAAGATTTCCATCTCCAAGCCGCCTCTCCCTGTATCAACGCGGGCGTCAATCAGGATTGGATGGTCGGAGTAGTCGACCTTGACGGGCACCCGCGAATTCCAGACGACATTGTCGACATGGGCGCATACGAGCGTTTCGGACTGCATGAAGCACTGGATGAAAGGAACCTGTCGTGGACCACGGGAGGCGACGCGCCCTGGTTCGCGCAGACGGCGGTGTCCACCGACGGTGTCGACGCCGCCCAAAGCGGTCCCATTGGCGACAACGCCGAAACGTGGTTTCAGACTCCGGTCACGAGTTCCGGATATCTTTCGTTCTGCTGGAGGGTCTCATGCGAGGCCCGTTACGACACACTGACATTTTACGTGGATGGGGCAATGTACCGATCAATCACTGGCCAGACCGAATGGCAAACCATGTCCGTCTTTGTTCCGCCGGGAGCGCACACGTTCCGGTGGAGTTACCGAAAAGGGAAAAGCGGTGCGGCTGGCGCCGATTGCGGATGGGTCGACGACGTCAGTTGGACACCCGGCATACCGGGCGCCATATGGAAACTCACAGTGGTATCCACGAATGACTGCGGCACCCCGACGCCCGACGTCGGTGCATATTCTCTTACCAACGGCGAGACAGTCGCGGCGAGTGTTACCAGCCCCTTCGTGATCGAGGAGAGTGTCGAACGCCGCCGCTGCACAGGCTGGGAGCGCACGGGCATTCTGCCGGCGACGGGCGATGGCACCGCCACCACCTTCACGATGACCACAGACGCCACACTGATCTGGCTGTGGCGCACCCAGTTTTGGCTGAGCACGGAAATCCTTGGCCAAGGCACCGTAGACTGGCCGGACGATTGGTACAACGTTGACTCAACCGTGACGCTCACGGGAACTCCAAATCCTGGATGGCGATTCGATCACTGGAGCGGCGATGTGTCCGGAACTACGATCCAAGGCTGTAGCATCACCGTGCCGATCAACAAAGCGCGGCACTTGTTGGCGAATTTCGTGACTTTCGCTCTCGCCGAGGCGCTGGACACCACGAATCTCACATGGACGACAGGTGGCGATGCGCCGTGGACGCCGCAAAAGACAATCACATGGGACGGTGTTGACGCAGCTGTTTCCGGCCCAATCACAGACCTTGGCGACACCTGGTTGCAGACAACGGTCATTGGACCCGGCACACTGACCTTCCACTGGCGCTGCGACTCGGAAACAGGTTATGACTACCTGGATTTTCTGGTAGATGGGGAAGTGTGGTCATGGCTGACAGGCGACACGGGGTGGAACACTGCCAGTTTCGTCCTTGGCGCCGGCCAACACACGCTATGTTGGGATTACTGGAAGGATGAAAGCACTTCCGCAGGCATGGACGCGGGATGGGTGGACCATGTCACGTGGACCGGCAGTGTTCCGGTGGGATTTGCCGCGTGGTCGGTCGCGCACGGTCTGAACGGCACGTCGGCAGAACTGTTCGGTCAGGATCGCGATGCAGACGGCGTGGCAAACGGCTTCGAATACACATTTGGCACGAACTGGACATCCGGTCAGGAAATACTCAATCTTCGACTGGTGGACGGTCAACCGGTAGTAGAAGTGCCAAAACAGGATGCCAGCACAACCCCATACGTGATCTTAGCATTGCGAGGATGCACAAACCTGCTGTGCGCACCAGACGACTGGAACCTGCCGACTGAACCGGCCAGCAACATGTCGGGTATGCCGGCCAACCGCGATTGGTATGTTCCAGTCGGTTCTCCAGGCAATGCCTTCTTCCGGGTTCGGGCTTCGATGCTTCCGTAATGTGCAATTTCAGGGTCAGATTAGAATCTAGATTTTGAACTTGAGATTGCATGGTTGTCGCCTTTTACTCTTTGCATTGCGCTCAGACGCCGGAGGAGTTTCCGCTCGGCCTCGGCGAATTCAGGCTTTTGCGTCAGCGCCGCTTGCGCCCACTTCCGGGCCTGACCCCTGATAACGCCGGCTTCCTCCAGCCACAGTTCACGCGGGCAGCAGGATGGTGAAGGTGGACCCGACGCCCGGTTCACTGGCAACCGCCACCGTGCCGTTGTGAACGAGGACGATGTGCTTGACAATGGCCAGCCCCAGACCGGTGCCGCCCAGTTCGCGACTGCGCCCCCGGTCCACCCGGTAGAAGCGCTCAAATATCCGATCCAGATGCTTGTGTTCGATGCCGACACCGGTGTCCCGGACCGTGATGCGCACACAATCGCCCGCTTGGACCGCCACGACCTCGACGCTCGCCCCCGCGCCGCTCGCGCCATACTTGATGGCGTTGTCGACCAGATTCACGACGGCCTGTTCGATCAACCCTGCGTGCATTCTGGCGGTGAGATTCTCGGCGCAGGTCAGCACCAGACGCACCCCACGCGCATCGGCACGGATCTGGCACAGCTCCAACGCGCTCATCAACACGCCCGCCACGGGCGTCAATGGGCGATCCAGTGTCTGCGCGGAACTCTGTTCCAGTCGCGCCAGATCCAACAGATCGCGGATGATCGACTCGAGCTGGGTCGCCTGGCGCACGATGATCGAAAGAAAGCGCTTGGCCGTCGCCGGGTCGTTCATTGCCCCATCCAGCAGCGTCTCGGCAAAGCCCTTGACCGAGGTGATCGGCGTGCGCAGCTCATGCGACACATTGGCGACGAAGTCTTGCCGCATCGTTTCCAGCCGCCGCAGCATGCTGACATCGTTCAACACCACCAGCGTGCCGATCCGCTGTCCCGCCACGTCTTTTAACGCCGTGGCCCGCAAGTTCAGCACCACTTCGTCCGAGACGCCCGCAGTCATTTCCCGCTCGACCGGTCCCGGTTGCCGCTCGCTTTCATCGATCAGCGAAAGCATCGCAGGATCACGCGTCACCTCGTTGATCCCGGTCCCCTCGGTTGCCGGATTCCTGAGGTTGAGCATCTGACAGGCGGCGTCATTGATGTCCATCAGCCTGTGGTTTCTGTCGATCGCAATCACGCCACGAGTCATGTTGGCCAAGATGAGCGTGCGCAGGTTGCGCTCTTCCTTTAATTCCTGGATGTCGCGCTGCAGACGGTCCGCCGTCTGATTGATTGATCGTGCAAGCCCGGCCAGATGCGGAACCGGCGGAATGGGCAGGCGGTATGACAAATCGCCGGCGCCGAGGCGCGCCAGCCCACGTTGCAACTCAGCGACGGGGCCTATGACCCGCAACGCCGCACCATAACTGAGCGCGGCGGCAGCCGCCAGAACCACCAGCAAAAGCACCAGCAGCATGCGATCGGTGTTCTTCAATTCGCGCGTCAGCGTGTGCAGCGGCACCGACACCCGCACCACTGCCTGCACCGGACCCTCCAACGGCACCCGTCGGGCCAGATAGAGCATCTGCATGCCGACGGTGTCGCTGTAACGCTGGCACACTCCCGTTCCCTTCGCCAGCGCTTCCCGCACCTCCGGACGATCATCATGGCGCTCCATCCCCGCGACCTTCACGGCCGAATCGCCCACCACCCGGCCATTCGGCAGTATCAGCGTGAACCGGTTATCCCCCACCCCGCCCAGCCGCTCAAAGAACCGGCTGCTCGCCGTTTCGTCCACCGGGCCATCGCCGCGAGGCAGCAATGCCGCGGCCAGTTCAGCCTGGGTCTGCAGCTCGCGCACCCATTGCCGATGGAAGGCCTGACGCCCGGTATGCCACGTGTACAGGGACAAAAATCCCACCGCCACGCAGAGGATCAATAGGTGTGCCCCAAAAAATTGCCGAAACAAGGCGTGTCGTGTCATGGGTTACTCCGTCCGCATTCGGTATCCGACTCCCCGCACCGTTTCGATCAGCTCGCTGTGTTTGCCCAGTTTTCGCCGCAACCCCACGATCTGCACGTCCACAGATCGGTCGGTCACCGGGTAATCGGCGCCATGCACGGCATCCACGATCTGATAGCGCGAAAACACGATTCCCGGCCGCCGCATGAAAAGATCCAGCGTTTTGAATTCGCTGAGCGTCAGTTCCACCGGCTGACCATCCAGGCGGACGGCGTGGCGCGTCCGATCAATCTCGATCGACCCGCGAACCAGCACATCCAGCTCATCTCCCGGCTCGGTCGCACGTCGCCGCAACACGGCGCGGACGCGCGCCGAGAGGACGCGTGCGCTGAACGGCTTGGTCATGTAATCGTCGGCCCCCACCTCCAAGCCCGCTACGATGTCGGCATCCTCGTCGCGTGCCGTCACCATGATCACGGGAACCCCCTTCGTTCGTTCATCGGCGCGCAAACTCCGGCAAAAGGCGAAACCGTCCTCGCCCGGCAGCATCAGGTCGAGCAGGATCAGATCGGGCAGCGTCCGCTTGAGAAACGCGGTCGCCTTCTCGGCAGAAACGCATTCGGCGATTGAATAGCCCTCGCGCGTCAGATTGTAGCGGATCAGCTCGCGGATGTCCGCGTCGTCCTCGATGATCAAGATTGTTTCCTTCGCCATATCCCCTCCCCGGTCCTAGTGTGCATGCACGTGACGGATGATCGTGCCGTCCGCCAAATAGGCGATATCCTCGGCGATATTAGTGGCATGATCGCCCACCCGCTCCAGATCACGGGCCACGTCATGGATCAGAATCAACGGCTCGACTCGGGCACCGGCGTGCTCCTGCGTCGCGCGGGAAACGACTTCGCGGATAACCGCTTCGTTGAGGCGATCCACCTCGTCGTCGCGCGCAATCACCGCCATCGCCTTGGGCACGTCCCGTTCAATGAGCGCGTCGATGCTGTCTTTGAGCATCGCGCCCGCCAGGTGTCCCATCCGCATGAGCGTGCCTTGCAGATCGCTCACGGGAAAGGCCGACAACCGCACCCCGCGCTCGGCGATGTTCACCACGATGTCGCCGATCCGCTCCAGATCGTTGTTGATCTTGAGAACGGCGATCACAAAGCGCAGGTCGCGCGCCACCGGCTGGTGCAGCGCCAACAGC
>JBIJDW010000183.1:0-6618 GCA_044343885.1 Kiritimatiellia bacterium | reverse complement strand
CTATACTTCCCGCATGTCACCTCGATCCAAACTGTCTGAGCGCCTCCCGATTCTCAAGGACTACGTCCGTCGCAACGGACGCGCGCCGACGCTGACCGAGCTGTGCGCGCTGTTCAACGTGCGATCGACGAACACGGCCTCCGTTCTGGCGAAGGCGTTCGTGAACGCAGGCGCGTTGACCCGTACGGCGACGGGCAGGCTGGCGGCTCCGCCGCGCCGCGAGGCCTGCGCACTGCGGCTGCTGGGCGGCGTGGCGGCGGGATTTCCATCGCCCGCCGAGGAGGCGCTGCTCGACACGATGAGCCTCGACGAGTACCTGATCGGCAGGCCCGAGGCGACCTTCATGTTGAAGGTCGAGGGCGATTCGATGATCGGGGCGGGGATTTTGCCCGGCGACACGGTGCTGGTGGAGCGGGGCCGCACGCCGCGCAACGGCAACATCGTGATCGCCTGCGTGGACGGCGCCTGGACCCTAAAATACTTTTTCAAGGAGGGGCGGGATGTGAGGCTGGAACCGGCCAACCCCGCGTACGCCACCATCCGCCCCGCACACAAGCTGGCCGTGGAAGGCGTGGTCTGCGGCGTGGTGCGGAAACTGGTGTGAGGTCGGCACGGGAATGCCGCGGACCTACCGGGCTTGGCTCCACCCGCTCTGCCGGGCGAAAGGAACGCCCAGGATGTCCGCGACCGTGTCGTCGGTCGTTCGGAATCGAATGCCTGCCTGCCACTGGCTGTCAAACTGGTTCAGGCGGAAGAGCACCCGGTTGCGGCCCGCCTGAAGCGGGACCCGGACATGCGAGGCGGAGCGAATCGCGGTCGCGTGCGGGTGCATGATCGAGGCGACCTTCCTCCCGTTGACCCACACCGCGAGATGGTCGTCGCCCTGGGCTTTCAGCAGGTAGTCGCCGCTCCGGGCCGCGTCGATTTCCGTATAGGCATACAGCGCCGCGTTGTTCATGGGGTCAAACGTTCGGCCGCAGAACATCAAGCCAAAATCCATGACGCCAAACTGATCCGAAAACTGATCGCTGTATCGCTGCCAGGAGAACGTCTGGTTGGTAAAACAGTAACGGGGTGCCAAGCTGCTGGCGTTCTCCACTTCGCCCGTGGCCTCCGCCTTCATGAAGGGCAGGGGTCCCAGGACGGACCAGTCATAGCCGTGATACAGGACCACGGTTCGCTCTTGGCTGATCGTGTCCCCGGCGACGAGCCGGCACCGGAGCAGGTATTCCTTCTTGTCCAGTGGACGGGGGAGGACCACGTCGCAGGGAAACTTGACCAGAGGGGTGTCGGCGGGCAGGGTAATGGGATACTCGCGCACGCGCTCACGGCCGCCCGGCAGGTCCAGGCTGACCTGCAGCTTGGCCTGCATCTCCTCCCGGCACGCCTTGCGCACATAAATGAAGACTGTGGGGTTATTGCTCTCCGTGATCGTCAGCGTGTCGACGCTCAAACTCAGCGTCAGCGGCGGAACCGGGTCGAGGCACCGGTTGGTTTGCGGATAGCCGCCAGCCACAATGCCAACGCCGGCAAACTCCAGCTTCTTGCGCGACAGGACAATCTGATCCACCTTGACGCCATCCTGGTAGGTGTGAAACTTGAGCCGATGCACCCCGTTGCTCAGGAACACGCTCACCGGCGAGCGCGAGCTCGGCGTTTGCCACAGCCAAACAAACGGCTCCGTGTTGTTGTCTCCGAGGCTGCTTTCGGGCTTGTCATCAACCTGCACACGGATCACGTTGGAACATTTGCTCCGCTGCGCCAGGGTGCGCCCTGCCAAGAAATACTCGCCGTCCGCAGGCACTTCGAAAAAACACTGGGCTTCGATCCGGTTGTTACTCCCGGATATGTTATAAAAATCACCGGAACGATTCTTGGGGTCGAATTCGGTATAGGGCGCGGCGATGTGATCGATGATATCGCCGACCCCCTCTTTGATGTGGATGTAGCCATTGCCGGAGGCGCTTGCGCTTTCCTCAATCTGCCAGCCGTACGTCAGCGACTGAAACAGTTCGGCCTCCACGACAATGTCTTCGGGGCCCAGAACCCGCGGGGTGCTGACCGGGTGAAACACATTGACGCCGGCCAGCGCATCGTGGGCCACGCGCAGGTTCGGGATCGTAATCACGAAGTTCCGGTCCCGCGGAAAGAGTCCGTCGATCCGGAACGGCACGCTCCAGTCCAAGATTCCGGTCCGAGGGTCCCAGCGGACGGCTTTCTCCGCGCGGCTTCGGCGTGAGGGGCGGAAGCGCAGCAGATCAGCCGATGCATAGGCGGGTATCAGTTCGGACAAGTCGCGCGGAAAGTCGTCCCGATCGAGCTTGAAACGCAGAATCGCGTCATGGAGGCGCCGCAGCCTTTCCTTCTCCAGATCCAGACGGATCCGGTCCGGCCGGCCGATGATTCGGTCGGTCGCTAGACCGGCCGCAAGCAGAAACGCGGCCAGCAACACAGCCGCCATCACGGTCTGAGTGATGGAAAACCGCGTGCGAGGCGGCGCCTGCGCGCAATCACCGGAACGGATTTCGACCCGGCTTGAAGGTGTGGAAAGCGGCACATTCACGGTGGTGGAGAATGCCAGAATCGGACGGAAATGTCCAGATCGCCGATTGACGAGGCACTAATATTCTGGACGTTCGCTTCCGTTTGTCCTACGCTGATTCCAGGTTTCCAAGGGCTAGGCGGCGGACCGGATTCGGAACAGAGGATGCGTTATGGATGCGATCAAGACGATTATCAGTCCTTTTGACGAGCGACAGATCCGCGCCTTGAAGGCGGGTGAATCGGTGCGGCTCTCCGGGACGGTCTATACCGGCCGCGACCGGCTGCACGCCTTCCTTCATGGCGGCGGCGCCGCGCCGGTCCCGCTGCTCGATGCGGCGATCTACCACTGCGGGCCGGTCGTGGTTCCGGCAGACGGCGGCGGCTGGCGGGTGGTGGCCGCCGGACCGACCACCTCGTCGCGCGAAGAGCCCTACATGGCCGGAATCATCGCGCGCCACGGCGTGCGGGTGATCATCGGCAAGGGGGGGATGGGCGACAAGACCCGCGAGGCGTGCCGCACGCAGGGCTGCGTCTATCTGCAGGCGGTCGGCGGCGCGGCGGCCTCGCTGGCCAGGCGCGTGACCACCGTGCGGCGGGTGTTCTTTCTGGAGGAATTCGGCGCGACCGAGGCCATGTGGGAATGGACGGTCGAAGGGTTTGAAGCGGTTGTGGGAATGGACACGCACGGCCGGAGCCTGTTTGACGAGATCCGCCAGGCATCAGGATCGCGGCTGGCGGAGCTGACTTAGATCGCTGCATTTCTAATTATGAGGCGATTGAGTTATCGGGGTCGGGGTCGGTATCGGAATCGGGGTCGATTTTCCGTTGTTTTTATCGATACCGATACCGATACCGACCCCGACGCCGATGGTCCCATCTCCAAAATTAGAATTGCTGGGCTTAGATCGCTGCGGGGTTGCCGAATCCGGCTCCACGGAGTATGATACCCGGCGACGACGATTGGAGCCATCAACCCGAACACTGCCGACCGGCCCGCCACGGGACGGTCCTGAGAAGGAACCGCCATGTTGGACATCAAACGCATTCGAGAGAAGCCGGACGAAATTCGCGAGGGCTTGACGCGCCGCGGCGCCGATGGCGCGACGCTGGATCGGGTGATCGAGCTGGACCGTGCCCGCCGAGGGCTGGTGACTCAGGTCGAGGAACTGAAGAACACGCGCAACAGCGACTCGAAAAAGATCGGCGTGCTCAAAAAATCGGGAGCCGACACGACCGCGCTTCAGGCCGGCGTGCGCGCGACGGGCGACCGGATCACCGCGATGGACGAGGAGATCCGCGTGATCGAGGCGACGCTCGGCGAGGCCATGCTGCGCATCCCCAACGTTCCGTGCCTCGCAATTCCGACGGGGCCCGACGCCTCGGCCAACCGCGTGGTGCGTCACGCGGGCGAGGCTCCGGCATTTGACTTCGTGCCTCAGGATCACGTCGCCCTCGGCGAGCGCCTCGGCATCTTCGACTTCCCCCGTGCGACCCGGATGTCCGGATCGGGCTTCCCGCTCCTGCTTGGCGCGGGCGCGAAGCTGCAGCGGGCGCTGATCCAGTACATGCTCGACCTGCATACGACCCGGCACGGATACACCGAGATGCTGCCGCCGTTCGTCGTCAACAGCGACTCGATGCGTGGCACGGGGCAACTCCCCAAGATGGCCGAGGACATGTATCACTGCGAGGTGGACGACCTGTGGCTGATCCCGACCGCCGAGGTGCCGGTGACCAATTACTTCCGAGACGAGATCATCGACCGGCCCCTTCCGGTGTATCTCACGGCCTACACGCCGTGCTTCCGGCGCGAGGCCGGCTCGGCGGGCAAGGAGACCCGCGGCATCCTGCGCGTCCACCAGTTCGACAAGGTCGAGATGGTCAAATTCGTCGAGCCGTCCACCTCCTATGCCGAGCTGGAAACGCTCGTGGGCCATGCCGAAGACGTGCTCCGGGGCCTGGGGCTTCACTACCGCGTTCTGGAGCTGTGCTCAGGGGACATCAGCTTCGCTGCGGCGAAGTGTTATGACATCGAGCTGTGGGCGCCGGGGCAGAAGGGCTGGCTGGAGGTGTCGAGCTGCAGCAACTTCGAGGATTTCCAGGCTCGCCGCGCGAACATCCGCTACCGCGACGCTGCCGGCAAGCCTCAGTTCATTCACACGCTCAACGGCTCGGGCGTGGCGCTGCCGCGGCTGATGATCGCGATCCTCGAACAGTTCCAGCAGGCCGACGGCTCGATCACGCTACCGCCGGCCATCGTGCCGTACATGAATGGGGTGGACCGCCTCGTGCCGCGCGCCTGATTCAGAAGAACCGCGTCACCACGATGATGGCGGAGAGGATGCCCAGGAGCATCCCGACGAAGACTTCAAAACGGGTGTGGCCGAGCAGCTCCTTCAGCCGCTTCTCGGAGAGCCGGTGCTCCTTGAACAGTTCGTCCACGATCTGATTCAGGATGCGCGCCTGCTCGCCCGCCGCATTGCGCACGCCCGCCGCATCAAACATCGTCACTCCCGCAAAACACCACGTCAGTACGGCGATAGGCGTGCCAAACCCTTCGGTCAGCGAGATCGACGTCGCCAGGGCGCTGACCATCGCGGAGTGCGCGCTGGGCATGCCGCCGGTGCTCACAAAATAGCCGATGTCCAGCCGGCGTTCGGTGATCAGCACGGCCGTCAGCTTGCACAGTTGCGCGAGCATCCAGCCGGACAGGGCCGACCAGAACCACGGCGTTGAAAATAAAGCGGCGACGGATGAATGAATGTTCATAGAAAGTCCCGGTTCGCCTCTATCGGCGAATGGCGAATATCATCGTGGAAAAAGCGGCGCCTGTCAACATCAGGGTCGGACGCGGGCGCCCGTGGAATGGCCGGCGGCCAGATGCCGTTTCAGAAACTGTCCGGTGTAAGAGTCGGGACAGGCGGCGATAACTTCAGGGGTGCCGCAGGCGACGACCCGGCCGCCGCCGCTGCCGCCTTCGGGGCCGAGGTCGATGATGTGATCGGCGCATTTGACCACGTCGAGGTTGTGTTCGATCACCACGACGGTGTTGCCGCTGGCCCGCAGCCGCAGCAGCACCTCCATCAGCTTGTGGACGTCGGCGAAATGCAGTCCGGTGGTCGGCTCGTCCAGCAGATAAAGTGTGCGCCCCGTGGCGCGGCGGCTGAGTTCCGCAGAGAGCTTGATCCGCTGCGCCTCGCCGCCCGATAGGGTGGTCGCCGACTGTCCGAGCTGGACATAGCCCAAGCCGACTTCGGAGAGCGTGCGCAGTTTGCCGGCCACCCCGGGCACGGCCTGGAAGACCTCGAGCGCCTCATCAACGGTCATCGCCAGAACTTCCGAGATGGTCCGGCCCCCGTAGCGCACCTCCAGCGTCTCGCGGTTGTAGCGCAAGCCGCCGCACAACTCGCAGGTGACGTAGACATCGGGAAGGAAATGCATTTCCAGCTTGATCAGGCCATCGCCCTTGCAGACCTCGCAGCGGCCGCCCTTGACGTTGAAGCTGAACCGACCAGGCCCGTAGCCCCGCACCTTGGAGGCGGGCGTGGCGGCAAACAGATCGCGGATGGCGGTGAAAGCGCCGGTATAGGTCACGGGGTTGCTGCGCGGGGTGCGTCCGATCGGACTCTGGTCGATCTCGATCACCTTGTCCAGATGTTCCACGCCGGTGATCTTCTTGAAGGCTCCGGGCTTGTCGCTGGCGCCGTAGAAATGCCGGGCGAGTTGTTTGCGCAGGATCTCGTCAACGAGCGTCGACTTGCCCGACCCCGAGACGCCGGTCACGCAGACAAAGCAGCCGAGGGGGATCGCCACATCAATTCCCTGGAGATTGTTTTCGGTCGCGCCCTTGACGGTCAGCCATTGCTTGCCCGGTTTGATACGCTCGGCGGGCGGGGTGATCGCCTTGGCGCCACTGAGGTAGGCGGCGGTTTCGGAGCGTGGCGCACGCAGCAGCCCCTTCAAGTCGCCCTGATAGACCACCTCCCCGCCGGCGCGGCCGGCGCCGGGGCCGAGGTCGATGATGGTGTCGGCCTCTCGGATCATCTCCTCGTCATGCTCGACGATCACCACCGT
>JBIJDW010000458.1:0-6637 GCA_044343885.1 Kiritimatiellia bacterium | reverse complement strand
GTCGAGTTTGTCGGTCTTGCGGCCCCGGACGTCGGCCGACGCCTCCCGCGAGGTGATCAGCGGGTTGATCGTGTCGGCGCGGTAGCCGTGCATCTCGAGTTCGCTGCGGAGCGCCTTCCAGTAGTGCCCCGTCGCTTCCATCGCCACGAGAACGCCTTCCGGCCCCCCGAGGTCGTTCAACTGCGCGATCAGGGAGGCAAACCCCGTAGCGTCCTGGTTGATGAAACGGGGCGCGGCGAGGACGCTTCCTGCGGCGTCCACCGCCGCGATCGCATGCTTTTCTTTTCCGATATCGACACCGACGTACACCATGTGCTACCTTCCTTTCCGGCCGTGGCCGCTGAGGCTTTCTGTAAAGGTCCGCAGCCCCACACTGGCGGCTAGATCACGGATTTGGTGCGCTTCGGCGCCCAGCCCGATCAAGCTATAAGGGGTCATGCGAACGTAGATTTGGTGGGGCGCCCGTAGTCTACCTGAAGGGGTTTTCCCCCAAGGGCGAGACGTAAAGGGTGTGCCCCAAAAAATCTTAGCCCAGCGGCCCGGCTCTTGGCCACTGCTATCCGAAAGAAAAAGTAGCAAAAAGAAAGCCATCCGCACCCCCAGTCCTGTTGATAAGGTTGGCCTTGTGGGGCCTTGAAGGGCCCCCGGCCAACTTACCAACAGGCGTGTGGGGGTGCTTATACCAGGGCGACGGCGTCCCGCCGCGCCGTAGCGAGAGAGAATGAAGAGAAGAGTTGAAAGGTTGAAAAGCTGAAAGGCGCTGGCGCGAGGGCGGGGCTCAGGGAATGCGCGAAGCGAGGTAGACAAGGGCGACGGCGTCCCGCCGCGCCGCAGCGAGAATGAATAACCAAATTCAGATAATAACCATTGACCAAATTTAGTCAATCACTGTATACTGCCCCTTTATGAAAGAGGAATTTCAGATTCATAACCTGTTTCGGGATTCATTGGCGCGGTTTTTACGCGAGGATCCGCATTTGCGGCGCGCGGCAGCCCAGCCATTTTCTTATGTTTCGCCACTGGTGAACACCCCGGAATTTACCGAGCCAGGCATTTTCATGCTCACAGGCGGACGGCAGGTCGGGAAGACGACATGTCTGAAACAATTGATCGCAAGGTTGTTGCAGGAAGACCGACTGCGGTCGGATCATGTTTCATTTTTGACCGGAGAGTTGATTCGGGACGACACCGAATTGCGGCGGGAGATTGCGTCCGAACTGGAGGGGAAGAGCGGATGGCAGGTCATTGTTGTTGACGAAATTGGTTATGTGAAAGATTGGGACAAGGCGATCAAGTTTTTGGCGGACGCGGGGAGTCTGGAGCAAACCACGCTGCTTGTATCCGGATCCGACAGTGTGATCCTGCGTGAGGCGATGAAGCGCTTTGCCGGGCGGCGCGGTCGCTCGGCTCAGGTGGATTTCGTCTTTCATCCGCTCGGATTCTCCGAGACGGTAAAACTCAAGGTACCTGAATTGAGCGGATTGGTGAACGTGTGCCAGAAAACAGAACTTTTTTGCGACATGCCCGGTTTTCAGGAATACCTGCCACAACTGGAAACTCTTTTTGGCGAGTATCTCCTGCATGGCGGTTACTTAACGGCAATGGCGGATCTGATTCGGATCGGGCGCATCGAGCCTGCGACCAACCGAACCTATGCGGAGTGGTTGCGCGGCGATATCCTGAAGCATAACAAACAGGAGAAGTATCTGTTGGAGGTTTTGCGGGGCATGATGCGGACGTATGCGACGCAGGTTTCCTGGGTCTCGCTGGCAAAGGAGCTTTCGATCGAGCATCACAAGACGGTGAGTGATTATGTGGCGATCCTCGAGGATATGCACGCGGTGATTGTCCAGGAGGCCTTGGCGGAACACACTCTGTCTGCAGCGCCTAAGAAGGCGAAAAAACTCTATTTTGAAGACCCCTTTATCTTTCATGCGGTGGAAATGATGCTCGGAAAGACGCACGCGGACAGCACGGCCGCGCTGGTGGAGACGGTGGCTGTGGCGCACTTCGGCCGGAAATTCGGCAAGACCTACTACATCAAGGGGGCTAAGGGGGAAGTGGATATCGCGTATTTGCAGGATGATACGTTTTTCCCGGTGGAAATCAAATGGACCACGCAGCTTCGGCCGGAGGAGTTGAAACAGGTCATGGTTTACCCGAACGCCTTGATTCTGGGGCGCCAGCGCATGACAGCGAAGCTGGCACATGTTCCGTATGTGCCCCTGATCCGCTATTTGTTAGGTCTGTAGAGAGAGTAACAGGGATCATGATGGAGAAAAGCGGAAGAGAAAAGCTGAAACGCTGAATTCTGACTTCTCTCTTGCAAAACACCCCAGAGGGGGTTTTGCAAGAGCCTCAACTGAAAGCTGAAAGGCGCTGGCGCGAGGGCGGGGCTCAGGAAATGCGCGAAGCGAGGTAGGGCGACGGCGTCCCGCCGCGCCGCAGGCAAGAGGGAATGAATAAAAAGCTGAAAACAAACAGTTCACCCACACCCCCACATCCCCACATCCCCACACACCCACACACCCACATCCCCACACCCCCACACACACCCACCCCACAAACCCGGAAGCGCCGTTATATAACCCCCGCCTTTTCCAGGCGGTTTTTTTGTTTTATAATAGCAGCAACGAGTCTACAAGGAGTATAAGTCATGTATCATGGTGTTAAACGCATTCTGGATGTGGTCTTGTCGGGGCTGGCGCTGCTGGTGCTGTTGCCGCTGCTGATCCCGGTCTGCATCGGACTGCTGCTGACCGGCGAGCATTATGTCTTCTATCTGCAGCAGCGGATCGGACGGAACAACCAGAAATTCGGCATCTGGAAATTTGCGACGATGCTGAAGAACAGTCCGAATCTGGCCGGGGGCTTGCATACCACCCGGCGTGATCCGCGTCTGATGCCGCTGGGGCATTTTTTGCGGCAGACCAAGATCAACGAGTTGCCGCAGTTGATCAACATTCTGCTGGGCGACATGTCCATCGTGGGTCCGCGGCCGTTGGTCGACAAGACCTTCGACCCCTATCCCGGGCACGTGAAGAAGGTGATCTACAATGTGCGGCCGGGTTTGACGGGGATCGGCTCGATCGTGTTTCGCGACGAGGAGAGGCTCCTCTCCGAGTCGGGAATGCCGACGGACGAGTTTTACGCGACGCACATCGCGCCGGCCAAGGGGGAACTGGAGCTATGGTATCAGCGGCATCTCTCGCTGCGAACCGACTGCCTGATCATCTTCCTCACGGCCTGGGTGATCCTCTTCCCCAAGAGCCGCCTGCTGTACCGGGTGTTTCGGGATCTGCCGAAAATCGAGGTGCCGGGGCTGTGAAGAGAAACGCTGAAAAGCTGAAATGCTGAAATGCTGAAAAACTGAAAGGCGCTGGCGGAAGAGAAGGTTCAAGGGTTCAGAAGAGAAAAGCTGAAAACTGAAACGCTGAAAGGCGCTGGCGCGAGGGTGGGTAGGAAGAGAGAGTGTGTGGGTGTGTGGGTGTGTGGAAAGCGCGAAGCGGGTAGGGCGACGGCGTCCCGCCGCGCCGCAGGCCAACGGGTCAGCGCGAAGCGAGGTAGGGCTGCGGCGTCCCGCCGCGCCGCAGGCGAAAGGGTCAGCGCGAAGCGAGGTAGGGCGACGGCGTCCCGCCGCGCCGCAGGCCAACGGGTCAGCGCGAAGCGCGGTAGGGCGACGGCGTCCCGCCGCGCCGCAGGCCAACGGGTCAGCGCGAAGCGAGGTAGGGCGACGGCGTCTCGCCGCGCCGCAGGCAAAAGGGAATGAAGAGAAAAACTGAAAGCCGAAAAGGAAATGCAAATGAGTGCTGCACGTGCACAATCTCAACATTTCAGTTTTGCTCTCCCGCTTTCATCATTTCATCATTTAGCTTTCCGTTTTCAGCTTCACGATTATAGGGTTTCTGTGGTATAATGCAAACCATGAGAAGCGAAGCGTTAAAAGCGTATATCCGGCAGCGCGGCGTGCTGTTCTGGTATTCACCGGGCGACAAAGGCGAAACCGTCAGCGACGAGCTGCTGGTGGAGCACATCCTGAACTACGGGACGATGGATGACGTGCGGGAGCTGTTCCGTGTCATGGGCCTGCAACGCGTGGCGGAGGTGTTTCGCGGTATGACGGGGCGCAAGGTGCTCAATTTCTTCCCTGAAATCTGGAACTATTTCAACCTCGTATTCACACGCCATGCATAAGGATTACGTTGATTTGTTTTTCCTGCTTCGAGGCCGATTCAGCCTGTCCGAAATCAGTGATCGCGCAGAAACTGTTTTTGGGGAGGAATTCTCGGCGAAGTTGTTTCGGTCACAACTCTCCTACCACAAGGACATCGACTACTCGGAAGAGGTGGATTACATGCCGGGATTCGCGGTCGACGCCGAGACCGTGAAGGCGTTCCTGATCGACAAGGCCCTGGAGGGCGTGGCGGAATAGGAGAAAAGCAGAAAACTGATGAGAAGAGCTGAAAGTTGAAAGCAGAAAGCTGAAAGGCGCTGGCGGAAGAGAAGGTTCAAGGGTTCAAGGGTTCAAAAGAGAAAAGCTGAAAGTTGAAAGCAGCGTTAATAAGGCAATAAGGCATTTCCACAATAAGGCATTTCATCAATGCGCGAAGCGAGGTAGGGCGACGGCGTCCCGCCGCGCCGCAGGCGAAAGGGAGTGAACATCCAACGCCCAACGCCCAACATCCAACGCAGGCCAACGGGTCAGCGCGAAGCGAGGTAGGGCGACGGCGTCCCGCCGCGCCGCAGGCCAACGGGTCAGCGCGAAGCGCGGTAGGGCGACGGCGTCCCGCCGCGCCGCAGGCGAAAAGGGAAAAGCTGAAAGCGGAGAAAATGAGAAAGAAACGGTCTTATTTTCAGCTTTCAGCTTTTCGTTTTCAGCTTTCCGTTTTCAGCTTTTCTGCGTGTCCGTCTCGTCCTGAATGGACTCGGACAGAGATCTGTAGAAGATCCTGCGGTCTGGCTCGCGCCGTATCGCCTCGGCCTTCTGTTCCTCGGTCCAAGGATTTCCAGCCCACTCGACAAACTTCCGCTCGATCGGTGTCTGCCGCTCCAACTGTGTCAGCCTCTTTTCCCGCTTGCTCATGCCTCACCTCCTTTCCCCTTACCCGTCAATAGCCCCAGTTGTTTTGGCGTCAGTCCATCTGTGATCATGTGATCCTCCAGTGTTACAGGTGAGGCGCTTGAAAAACCTCCTTCGTCGGTTCTGCAAGCGCCGTATTCAGAAGCCAGAATTCAGTATTCAGAACACGGGCGACGTGTTCTATTATTCTGACTCCTGACTCCTGTATTCTGACTTCTCTCTTGCAAACACCCCAGCGGGGTTTTGCAAGAGCCTCAGGTTATAATACTGACCGGACGGCGTCCGCCGACAGGTCCCTTCACCATACGAAAATATTCAACACGTGTTGGGCATAAAATACTCAAGTAATAGTCGTAAAGCCTTGCTGTGCAATGATATATACTTGCAGACATGCATGACATCAACTGAACCGGCAGGCCGAATCTCGGCAGGCTGGTCCTTCTTCGCAGTCTCTCATCCGTGTCATATTTTGTTCCGTTTTGTTCCATCTGAGCGGAAAAAGCACGAAGGGCTGGCGCAGCAATCTGCTCCTGAACCGGGAGATCGTGCGGGGCAACCGCGAAAATGGGGTGTATAAGAGAGGTGCTTGCAAAACCTCCTTCGTCGGTTCTGCAAGCGCAGTATTCAGAAGCCAGAATTCAGAATTGTAACCCTCTCACGGGCAACGTGTACTATTATTCTGACTCCTGACTTCTGTATTCTGCCTTCTCTCTTGCAAACACCCCAGAGGGGTTTTGCAAGAGCCTCAAGAACCTGGCGATGCTGGTGCCGAAGTATGCGTTCAAGGTGTGGGAGTTTTTTGGGAAAAAGCTGAAACGCTGAAACGCTGAAACGCCAGCAATTCTAATTACGACAGCCGCTATCGGTATCCAAATCGGGATCGGGACCGAAATCGACGAGAAAGCAAGGAATTCGACCCCGATAGCGATAGCGATTTCGATTTCGACTGTACAGATGTGCCATAATTAGAATGGCTGCTGAAACGCTGAAACATGAAGAGAAAAGCTGAAAGTTGGGAGAATGAGAAGGAACGGGGTGCAATTTCAGCATTTCGGCATTTCAGTTTTCAGCGTTTCAGCTTTAAAACTTATTAATTATGTCTCGAAAACATTATGTTGTTGCGGAATATTAAATAAGTGGCATACTGAATGGGGTCTGGAAAGGGAGGTTTGCAATGAAATTTTTCAATAGGACGGAGGAGAAAGAACGGCTGACGCGAGGGTTCCGATCCGTTGAGGGTTCGTTTTGCTGTCTGTATGGGCGTCGTCGGTGTGGGAAATCGCGGTTATTAAAAGAGACGCTTTCTCGCGAGTATGCGGTTTATCATGTCGCTGACCAAATGGAAGCCGCCTTGCAGCGTCGGCGATTGGCGGCAGATATCGGGGTGGTACTTTCTGGGTTTGACCGGGTTGACTATCCGGACTGGGCCGCACTTCTGGACCGCTGGTTCGAAGAGGCGCCGGTCGGGGCCTGTTTGATCTTGGATGAGTTCCCGTATCTCGTGATATCGTCCCCCGAACTCCCCAGTATTCTTCAACGGGTTGTGGATGCTGTGGC
>JBIJDW010000182.1:0-6651 GCA_044343885.1 Kiritimatiellia bacterium | reverse complement strand
AAAAAATCTTTCATTTTCTTGACGATTAGTGTTGATTCTCCCGCGAAATGCGCTACATTCTTACCAACACATGGGGTTTTATCCCCATAAAACCGTAACAAGGAGTTCACATCATGGCTAGTAAAGCCGCCCCTGCGAAGAAGGTTGTAGCCAAGAAGGCTGCGCCTAAGAAGTCCTCCGCGATCACGACGAAGAGCCAGATTCTGGCTGCGCTCGCCGCCACTGGTGAGATCAGCAAGAAGCAGGCAACCGCTGTGTATGAGGCCCTGTTGACGATCGCCTACGTCGGCGCGAAACAGCCCAAGGGCATTGTGCTCCCCGGCTTGGGCAAGTTGATCAAGGTGAAGCGTCCCGCCCGCATGGGTCGCAACCCGGCCACGGGCGCCACGATCAAGATCCCGGCCAAGACGGTCGTGAAGTTCCGCGTGGCCAAGGCCGCCAAGGACATGATCCTGAAGTAATCGCGTCGCGATGCTTCTGATCGGGTTGCGGCGTGTGATGCGCCGCAACCTTTTTTATTTTGGGAATTGTTGGGGAGTTGTCTGGGAGTTTGCGCAGAGGCTCCTGATATGCTAATGTACACGGGTCATTCAACCCGTCGGGAGCCAACACAGGGGAGCGCAAAGCAAACGCATGCAAAGTCTGATTAACCATTTGAACCAACTACAGGAATTGGTCCTGATTCGCGATGAGCACCGGACTACGGGCGATGGCTCGCATCTGAACCGGCTAAACGATGCGATCGCCGAGCTGACGGACAAACTGCCTGCCGAAGTCAAGTCGCTCTATCAGCGGCTGTACAAGAAAGACCACATCGTCTTGTCGCCGATGCACAACGGATGTTGCGCCATCTGCGGCATGCGGATGCCGATCAGCCAGGTCCAGTCGGTGCGCGTGTGCAAGACGGTTCAGAACTGCCCGAGCTGCGCGCGCATCCTGTACGAGGAACCCGATGCCCCTCGCTGGGTCGGTGAGTTGCCCAGCCGGACCGAACCGCGGAAGGCGGGCATCGCCCGCTTCTCGGCCGAAATTCTGATGACACCCAATCTGCAGGCGAAGACCAAGGAAGAGGCGATCCAATCGCTGGCGCAGGTGATGGAAGACACGCACTTCATCGACAGCGCCGAGAAGATGTTGACCGGCGCGCTGGAGCGCGAGGGCGTGCTCAGCACCGCCATGGACAACGGACTGGCGTTCCCCCACGTGCGCGGTGTTGAAGGCGGCGGTCTGACGTTGGCACTGGGCACCAGCAAGAAGGGCGTTCTGTTCGGCGAGGACGGCGTGCTCAGCCACATCATTTTTCTCATTACCATCCCCACGGCGGTCAGCGCATTCTACATGCGCCTCATGGCCGGCCTGACCGAGACGTTCCTGAAGGAACAGAACCGCGAAGCCTTGCTGTTGGCCGAAACGCCCGAGCAGTTGTGGAAGGCGTTGGTGAAGGCCACGCGGTATTCGATCAAGTGACGGGGCACGGTGGCGGTGTTCAGTATTCAGTATTCAGCTTTCAGCTTTTCAATCGCGGGGTGAGGCATGGCGGATCAGCTTGTGGTGGGGATTGACAATGGCACGCAGGGAACAAAATGCGTTGTGTACAGCCGCGGGCAGGGGAAGCTGCTCGCTTCGGCCTATGCGCCGCACGATCTGATCGAGAACAATCAGGGGCGGCGGGAACAGGAACCGCAGTGGTGGGTGGACGCCGCGACCCGGACGTTGCGGGAGGTGCTCGCCGCGCCCGGGGTCGACCCGAAGGCCGTCGTGGCGATCGGTGTCTCCGGCCAACAGCACGGCTGCGTGCCGCTCGACCGCGAGGGCCGCGTCCTCCGTCCGGCCAAATTGTGGTGCGACACCGAAACGGTGCCGCAATGCGAGCGCATCACCGCAGCGGTCGGGGGCAAGGCCGCTGTGATCGCCGCCGTGGGCAACGCCGTCGCGGCGGGCTTCACCGCCTCCAAGGTCCTCTGGCTTCTGGAGCATGAGCCGGCGCTGTATGACCGGCTCGCGACCGTGCTGCTGCCCCATGACTACCTCAACTTCTGGCTCACGGGCGAACGGAAGACCGAATGCGGCGATGCGTCGGGGACGGCCTATTTCGATGTGCGCAAGCGGATGTGGTCGGCGACGCTGCTCCGCGCGATCGATCCGTCGGGCCGACTGGCCTCGTGTCTGCCCGAGATTGTGGCGTCGGACGATCCGATCGGCACGATCCGCCCCGAAATCGCCAAGCAGTTCGGCCTGAGCGAGCGGGTCATCGTCTCGTCGGGCGGCGGCGACAACATGATGGCCGCCATCGGCACCGGCAATGTCGCGCCCGGCACGGTGACCGCGAGCCTCGGCACGTCGGGGACGATCTTCGCCTTCAGCGACAAGCCGGTGATCGATCCGGAGGGCGAGCTGGCCGCGTTCTGCTCGAGCTCGGGAGGCTGGATGCCGCTGATCTGCACGATGAACGTGACCGTGGCGACCGAACAGACGCGGGCGCTGCTGGGGCTGGATGTCCAGGCGTTCGATGCCCTGGTGGCACAGGCGCCTGCGGGCGCCGATGGCATCCGGCTCCTGCCTTACTTCAACGGCGAGCGGACGCCGCCCCTGCCCAAGGCCCGCGCGACGTTCAGCGGCCTGTCGAGCACCAACTTCACCCGCGCTAACGTCGCCCGCGCCGCCATGGAGGGTGCGACGCTCGGATTGCGCTACGGCATGGACATCCTGCGCCGGCTCGGTGTGTCGCCGCGTGAAATCCGTCTGGTCGGCGGAGGCGCCAAGAGCCGCATCTGGCGGCGGATCGCCGCGGACGTGTTCGGCTGCCCGGTGATTTGCCCGATCAGCGCCGAGGCCGGCGCCATGGGCTGCGTGGTCCAGGCGATGTGGTGCGCCGACAAGCTGGCGGGCGCCCGCGCGTCGATCGCCGACCTGGCCGCGCAGGTCATCCACCTCGACCCCGCGTCCCGCACCGAGCCCGGTGCCGACGCCGCCCGCTACGACGCGGTCTACGGCGACTATCTGGCGCTCAACGGCGCGCTCGCGCCGCTGCACACCTAACCCAGAGGTCGCCATGCGGTTCTCGCTGTTCCTGGCATTGAAATACCTGCGGCCCAAACGGTCCTTCACGTCGGTCGTGACGCTCATCTCGATCCTCGGCGTGGTGCTGGGCGTGGCGATCGTCATCATCGTGCGCGCCGTGATGACGGGGTTTGGCGACATGTGGCAGGAGAAAATCCTCGCCTTCAAGCCGCACCTGACCGTGTCCACGCCCCGCGGCGTGATCGAGCACGAAGAGGCGCTCTGCAAGCGGATCGAAGCGGTGCCCGGGGTCGCCGCCGTCTCGCCGAGCATCGAGACGCGAGTGCTGGCCGAATACGAGCACCGGGTGGTCGCCCCGCTGATCGTTGGGATCGACCCCGCGCGAGCCGGGAAAATGTTGCAGGTGAGCAACATTATCGCCGGCGTGTTTGATCTCACGGGCGACGCGGTGGTGCTGGGCGTGGATCTCGCCGCCGAGCTGCAGGTGGGCGTGGGCGACACGCTGCTGGTCTATTCGCCGATGAATCTGGTGAAGCCCGACGAGGTCTATTTTCCCGAGGAGCTGCAAGTCCGGGGCATCTTCAATGCCGGGCAGCGGGACTTCGATAGCGGCTTTCTGATCACCTCCCTCGCGGTGGGCCGCGACCTCATGGGCCTGCGCAGCGGCGCGTATTCGGTGCATGTCAAGACGGACGAACCGCAGAACCTCAAGGTGTTCCGGCGCGTGGCCGCCGAGGTGTCGCGCGTGGTGGGACCGAACTATCTCGTGCGGACGTGGCACGAGGTCGACCGTCAGCTCTTCAACGCGCTGGCCGTCGAGAAGAACATGATGGTGATCCTGCTGATGTTCATCACTGTGGTGGCGATCTTCTGTGTGACGAACACCCTCATCGTGATCACGGTGCAGAAGACCGACGAAATCGGACTGCTCAAGGCGCTGGGGTTTAGTTCGCGGCAGGTGATGATGGCCTTTGTGCTGCACGGCTGGATCCAGTGTCTGGCGGGCGTGGCGCTCGGCATCGCGCTGGCCTTTTTGGTGCTGGCCAATCTTCAGCATCTGGTGGACGGCCTGGCCCTCTTCGGACTTGAGGTGTTCCCCAAGGGCGTGTATGGGCTGGACGGCATTCCCCATCGGGTGGTCCCCCGCGAGGTGGCGGAGGTGGCCGTGCTGGTCATCGCATTCTGCACGCTGGCGAGTTTCATCCCCGCCCGCCGCGCCGCAAAAATGGACCCTGTGGTGGCGCTGCGGCGGGCCTAGCGCCCGGCGATGCCCATACCGATGCTTCATTTTTACCACGAAGGACACGAAGCGCACGAAGTCGGACACGAGTGGCGGCCGATGGCCGCGCGGTGTCCGACGAGACTCACGAACACGAGGAGAACACGATGATTCGCGGAATACATTACATGTGCTGGTACCGGCAGGACTGGAATTACCACCCGAGCCTGCCGATGAAACGCCTGCAACAGGTGCAGGATGTCGTGGACATGAGCGGCAACATGCTGCTCTGGTCGTGTCTGGGCAGCGCCGCCATCGGCCTCCAGTACCTCGACAAGGAGGCCAACGAGGCCATCCCGGCGCGACTGCGCTTCTACGGCTATCTGAATGACACCGAGTTTATCGCCGAGTGTAAACAGCGCGGCATCCTCCCCTTTGCCGTGATCTGGAAGGCACAGCTCTGGGAGTTTCCGGCGGAGTTCAGCGAGGACGAGTCGGAACTGCTGGCGCTCAACAAGCTGCGCGGCGTCGGGAAGAAGGGGTGGGTTGGCATGCGCGAGCTCTCCACCGACCGCTATCCGAAGATTTTTCCCTCGATCAAGAAATACTTCCCCAACGGCATCAAAGACTCGGATGGCAAGCCGGTCACCGACTTCCTGGAGGAGTTTCGCGCCACGACACTTGACGGCAAGCCGATCTCCTCGCTCTGGCTGCTGGTGCCGGGGCACGACCACACCTGCTACACCCCCTGCGGCAATAAGCCGAGCTTCATGCAGTACGTCCGCAAGGAGATCGAGATCATGATCGATGCCGGTGCGCCCGGCGTCCACATCGATGAGTTCGACGCGCACCTCCACTGCGCGCACAACGCCGGGTGCTTCTGCAAGGACTGCATGAAGCAGTTCCGCGCGTACCTGAAGAAGAACCCGTCCGACGAGACGAAGGAGCTGGACCTCGACCGCTTCGACTACCGCGCCTTCTTGAGGGAGGCGGGGTACACCGACCAGGATCTCGTCGGCGCGCAGATGGACCTGCGTTTCTCGATTCCCCTGTTCAAGGCGTTTGTAAAGTTCCAGTGCGATGGGATCGAGCGCAACGTGGCCGAGATCGCCGAGCATGTGCGCGCCTACTCGCGCAAGCAGACCGGCAAAGCCGCGATGGTGACGGCGAACATGTATAACTGCCTGCCGCATGGCACCTCCTCGCGTCCGCATTGCGATTACATCATCGGCGAGAAGGGTGACATGAAGCTCCGCCAAGACGGCTTCTACCGCTACGGCCACGCCTTCTTCGGCGGCAAGGAGGGGTCTTTCATCGAGGATCCCAACGGCCATGTCCTCCAGATCATGGAGGACATCGACAACGCCAAGCACGACACCTACATCCTGTTCCGCTTGGAGCCGCTCGCGCACGGGTTCAATCTGGCCGTCCCCTATGGCGCCTGGCTGATGAACCTGAAGAAGGACGCCTTCTATCCCAACCTCGAGGTGGAGCAGAAGCTGGGCGCCTGGCTTAAGAGCCACGAGGCGCTCTTCACGAACCAGCTCGTGGCCGACACCGCTATCCTCTACGACCAGCGCAGCGCGCTCGACGCCGAACTCTTCCTCGGCGGGCATCGCGACGCCATCAAGGATGCCGGATTCCGGGCCTTTTATGACATCAGCCAAGCGCTCTCCAATGAGCGCATGCTCTACAACGTCCTGTACGTCAGCCCGGATGAGCCGCTGACCGCCAAGCGGCTAGCCGCCTACCAGCAGATCGTGCTGCCGGACGTCTACAGCCTGCCGGAGAGCGAGATCCGGCTGTTGCGCGCCTGGCAGAAAAAGGGCGGCCGTCTGGTGTCCACCGGCAAGGTGGACCCGCGCTTGGCCGACACGCGCTTCACGTTCCACAAGTTCCAGGATTTTAAGAACCACCTGCAGGAAGTCGGATCGATGGTCGAGGCTCAAGAGGTGGCTGACCTGGGGATCTCGCTGCACAAGCAAGGCAAGGGCTATGCGCTGCATCTGGTGAACTACCGCCTGAATTCCGGTACGCGCCAGATCGAGCCGATCCCCAGCGCGTCGTTCAAGCTGGGGTGGCAGCCGAAGAAGGCGCAGGTGCACTCATTCCCAGCGTCGGATGCGAAAGCGCGCCTCGATGGGAATCTGCTGATCGTGGAGAACCTAGGGATTTACACGGTGGTGGAGTTGGGGTAGACGCGGTGACGACAGCAACCGGCAGCAAACGATAAAACGAAAGGAAACCCAATGAGTAAAGCATCAGCAAAATCCGTCCAGCGTCTGCAACGTCTCGAAGGCGAGATCACCAAGCATCTGACAACCGGCCTCATTCCATTCTGGCATGCCCGTGCGCGCGACGCGAAGCACGGCGGTTACCTGACCTGTTTTAATGAACAGGGCGAGGCCCAG
>JBIJDW010000181.1:0-6661 GCA_044343885.1 Kiritimatiellia bacterium | reverse complement strand
CGCACCGACGAACCGCGCTATCAGTCCCTGATCAAGGAACTGAATATCCGCCGCTAATGGCGCTCCGCTCCTGATTCCCAAGAAAAGGCAGAACAATTATGAATGATACCCGTTCGGTCTCCGCCACTGTGGGCGGGAAAGACCTGATCTTTGAAACCGGCCTTCTGGCTTGCCAGGCCGCCGGCGCCGTGAGCGTCCGTCTGGGCGACACCGTGGTTTTTTGCGCGGTGACCAACACCGACAAGCCCCGCGAAGGGATCGACTATTTCCCCTTGCAGGTGGAATACCGCGAGAAATATTATGCCGCCGGCCGTTTCCCGGGCGGTTATTTCAAGCGTGAACAGCGTCCGAGCGAGAAGGAAATTCTGTGCGCGCGTATCATTGACCGCCCCATCCGCCCTCTGTTCCCCGATGGTTATCGCAACGACGTGCAGGTCAACAGCATGGTCATCTCGGCCGATGGCGAGAATGAGGCCGATATCGTCGCGGTCAATGCCGCCAGCGCGGCTATTCACATCTCTGAAATCCCGTTCATGGGCCCGATCGGCGCGGTCCGCGTCGGCCGCGTCAATGGCGCGTGGATCGTCAATCCGACCCAGGCGCAGCGCCTGGAGAGCGATCTGGATCTGGTCTACGCCGGCACGCGCGAACGGTTCCTGATGATGGAGGGCGGCGCAAACGAGATCTCGGAGGCCGACTTCTTCGCCGCCATGAAATGCGCCCATGCGGAGGTGGTGAAGCTGATCGATGCGCAGCACCAGTTGCGGCGCATGCTCGGCAAGGCCGACAAAGTCATTGCCGATGTCGCTCCCGATGCCGAAAAGATGACGTTCCTCCGCGGTCTCTGCGAAGAGACCCTGCGTCGGGCGCTGCTCGTGGCCGGCAAGCAGGAACGGCATACTGCCATTAAGACGATCAAAGACGGTGCCCTCGCGAAGATGAGCGAGAAATGGTCCGAGATCGGCGCTCCTCAGTTTGTTCAGTTCTTTGATGCGCTGGAGATCGATCTGGTCCGTCGCAATATCCTCGAGCATGGCAGCCGCATCGATGGCCGGGCCAACGACGTGATCCGTCCGCTCTACGCCCAGCTTGCGCCGATTCCCCGCGCGCACGGTTCGGCGATCTTCAACCGCGGCGAAACGCAATCCCTCGGAACCATCACGCTCGGCACCAAGAAGGATGTTCAGGAGCTGGACGCCATCACGGGCGGCCCGAAGTCCAAACCCTTTATCCTGCACTACAACTTCCCGCCCTACTGTGTCGGCGAAGTCGGCAGGCTGGGTGCCCTCGGTCGCCGCGAAGTCGGTCACGGTGCCCTTGCCGAACGCTCGCTGGCGCCTGTCGTTCCGGACGATTACCCCTATACGATCCGGGTGGTCTCCGACATCATGGGGTCCAATGGATCATCCTCCATGGCCTCGGTCTGCGTCGGCTCCCTCGCCATGATGGACGCCGGAGTGCCGATCAAGGGCCACGTCGCGGGTGTCTCGATCGGGCTGATCACCACGCCGGACGAGAGCCGCAAGATCCTCATCACCGACATTCTCGGTTCCGAGGATCACTGTGGCGACATGGACTTCAAGGTCGCGGGCACCCGCAAGGGAATCACCGGCTTCCAGGTCGACCTCAAACTCCGCGGATTGACATGGGACATCGTGGAGGCGGCCCTCGAACAGGCGCGCGCCGGCCGCATGCAGATCTTGGACTTCATGGACGGGGTCATCGCCTCGCCCAAGGAACTGTCGGCCTACGCGCCGCGGATCCAGAAGATCATGATCCCGGTCGACAAGATCGGCGGCCTCATCGGCCCCGGCGGCAAGAACATCCGCCGCATCTGCGAGGTCTCCGGCGCCCAGATTGACATCGACGACGACGGCACGGTCTCGATCTTCGCCAGCAGCGGCGAGGCGATGGCGATCGCCCAGCGCGAAGTCTCGGCGGTCATCGCCGAAGCCGAGGAAGGCAAGATCTACGAGGGCACCATCACCGGTCTCAAGGATTTCGGCGTGTTCGTCGAGATTCTGCCGGGCAAGGACGGCCTCTGCCACATCTCGGAGCTCTCCGACCGCCGCATTGCCTCGGTGGAGGATGTTTGCAAGGTGGGCGATAAGATCACGGTCAAGTGTATCGGCATCGACGATCGCGGCCGGATCAAACTCTCCCGTCGCGCGGCCATGGCCGAACTCGACCAGCAGGAACAGCGGCAGCAGGAAGAGTAATCGACCGGCCCCTATGATAGCCAAAAAGCCGCCTGCGCATCACGCGCAGGCGGCTTTTTTGTGGCCATTCAGTCTTCACCCTAGCGGTTAATGCCGCACGGGTCAGGTCGGGTCGGGGCGGTTGTCCCGGTACTCTTTGCGACACTGGGTGCAGTAGAAGAAGGGTTTGTCCCACGTGGTTTCTTCTTCACGCCCGCAGGCGTCGCAGGTGCGAACCTGCTTGCGGTGTTCGTTGCGGCAGATCGAGCAGAAGAAGTCGGGGCCGGCCCAGGTCGTCAATTCGTCTTTCCCGCAGATCTTGCAGACCCGAGTCTGCTCCTCGCGAACGAGGCGGAGATTCTGGGCGTGATCATCGAGAAAAACGGGCGGGAAGTCGAGCACGCCCGGTTCGGTTTGCAGCAGGGTGCTGGTGGGCGCACGGGTGGCCGTATTGGTGAGGGCGACCAATTGCGTGCGCTTGCCCATGGCCCGAACGCGGCGCAGCAGGGGAATGTACTCGGAATCCCCGGCCACGAGCGTGGCGACGTCAAACACGCCCGGCAGTGATGCGTAATACACCATGGCCGACGCCAGCGCGACTCCGACCGAGCGTTCGTCGGGCCGGGATCCCGGATCACGCCGATAATCGACGTCGATGATCTCGGTGTCGTAGCCGCAATGGAAGGCAAGAAAATCATAAAACGCCTTCTGCTTGGCTGGGTTGCAACCGGGCTTGTTGATGGGAAGGGTGCCAAAGTAGCAGGTGCGGACGATATCGATCCGATCCTCCTGCCACTGCCCGAGGTCATCGGCGATGACCTCGGGGATTCGCTTGTAATCAATCTCGAAGCCGTCGGCTCCGAGCACATCGAACAGGATTTGGCGGCTATGGTAGAGCCAGGTTCCGTCAACAAATATCATTGTTTTTAGGGGCATGTGTCCTCGTTTCTTGGTGGCGTGGGCGTGTACTGAAAGGGTGCCGGTCAGGCGCTTGGGGGCATCTGGATCTTGATGACGATCTTGCGCACCCGCTCCGGCGTCGTTAGGGTCCGGCCCGGCAGGTGCGCGTCGTGCGGAAAGAACACGGCAAATGCACCGGCCGACAGGCGAAACAACGAGGTGTCGCCGCGAACGAACAGGATGTCGCGGTCTGCGTCATACGGGGTGTGAATCGGTTGATCGGACAGGGGTGCATAGCCGAACCATTCCGTCCCGGAGATAACGACTTGTACGTCGGCATAGCGGCGGTGGGCTTCGGGGAAGCCGTCTGCAACGGGCTTGGTTTCATAGGTTTGAACAAGAGCGAACACGCGGTCGCCGTCGATCGGATAACGGCCGTCAGGCAACTGGCCGGCGTCGGGACGTCGCACGAAGGCGAATGCGTCGGACAGACCCGGAAGGAGTGTGGCGTAGCGCGAGGCGTGGGCCAGAAGGTCGAGAATCATTTTGTAGTGCTCCAAGTATATTTGTCTTAGCGAGTCGTTATCATAAAACAAAATGGGGTAAGCTTTCAAGCGCAAACACAGCGGAATCGGTAATCGGTTATCGACGGGGGAGGCAGTACGCGGAGAGGCGCGCAAAGGTCCCTTCACGGGGATGCGCGACAGTCCGTCAGGTCATTCTCACACTTTCGAAAGTGTGGGAATAATAACTGTCGTTTTTGTAGTAAATGAATAGGATTTGCGATTTTTTGAACAGTCAGGTCATTCTCACACTTTCGAAAGTGTGGGAATGTGGCGTCACGGTGAAAAGAGAGAGGTCCGTGCGGCCACCGGCACGTGGCCCGATCCGAGACCCATTGAGCGCTGACGCGTCGTAACGTTGACTTTACTTCCGCCTTCCGTTTTCCGTTTTCCGCTTTCTCATCCACCCCTTCACTTCCCTCCACGGAAAAAAATAAACCGAGTAGACCACCGCATAGATGAGGAAGGACTCGATTTTCAGAATGTGGCAGAAACCGAAGAAGAAGATCAGCAGGTGCATGCGCACGACGTTGATGTAGGGCCGGCTCATCGCTTCCCCCAGATCGTAAGGCTTCGTGTCCGGCGTCTCGGCCAGCCAGCCCGCCGCAAAACTGCGGACTGGCTTAAACGCGCGTTCGCCCTCGATCGCCCGCATCAGAGGGGAAAAAACCTGTTTTCTCTCCGCGATGAGCGCCGGAATGAGAAAGAGGCCATAGGGCTGGATGAGGTGCCGGAATACCAGCACCCACAGCAAGGGCGGATTCATGAACGCCGCTCCAAAACCATCGCTCGGCATGCCGTCGACCGGAAAGAAATCCCCCAGAAACACCGAATGAATCGCGTGAAATCCGCAGAAATGAAGCGAGAAGAAACACAGAAAGAACAGGCCGATTACCAGCCCAATCAGGATGGCCGGCAGGCGCTGCGTCCTCTTGATCTCCTTCTGCCGGAGCATCCGAATCCCGGTGGCGGCTCCGCCGCTCAGGGCCGACAGGATCGTCAGATACCCCGTGACCAGACTGCATAACCACAAGCTCCAGACCAGGTCCGTTGTGTTCCACTTGAAGAAATAGGCCTGGCCCAAACCTAGCCCGAATGCCAGAATGTCCGGTAAGACCCTGCGGAACCAATTATCACCGGTGTCTGAAATCATCGCTTCCCTTTTCAAACATTTCATTCATGCTGTGAACGCCTTCGTAATCTAAATAATAATCATAATCTTCTCTGGGGCAGTAGATTACGATTAGGATTAAGATTAGGATTTCTGTGGGAGGCTACTGATTCAGTAAGTTCAGCCGGTATCCAGCCCCTCAGGGAGTTGAAGAGGACGATGCCTTCGGCGGTGCGGAGGTCGTCGCGGGTGAGGATGCGCTCGGCGATGCGGCCGGTACTCAGCAGCCGGTCGCGAAAGACGCCGGGGAGGAGGCCGCTGGTGAGCGGCGGGGTGAGCCAGCGGCCCTTGCGAAGGATGGCGATGTTGGCCACGGTCGTCTCGGTGAGTTCGCCGCGGGTGTTCCACAGCAGCACGTCGTCAGCACCGGGTCGGCTGGCGCGGGCGTCGTCGTAAATGCCCCGGCAGGTCGTCTTGTGCCGCAACAGCGGCAGGGCGGGGTCAATCGGTTGCGCGGCGAGGGCGATGCGCCACGGCCGGTCGGACGGCGGCGGCGCAGGGGCGGTTTCGACGACGGGCGGACCGGCGCGGGGAATGAGCAGCCGAACGCGCAGCGGCGCACTGGCGCCTGCGACGGCCGCGCCAAGGCTGCGAAGCACGGCGGCTGTGTCGCAGGGGAACCCGAGCAGGCGCGCCGAGTCGACGAGGCGGCGCAGATGGCCGCGGAGAAGGAAGAAACCGCGAGCAGGCCGCCAGAGGAGGGTTTCGAGCAGGTGAAGGTCGGCGGGCGGCGCGGCGAGAATGCGGGTTTTGGCGAGCGCCTCGGCGTATTCGCTGCCAGCGCGGGAGTCCCAGACGATCCCGCCGCCCGTGCCGTATTCGGCGGCGGCGGCGGCGTGATCCACCACCACGGTGCGGATCGCCACGCTGAACTGGGCGCAACGGCCGGGCGCGATATGACCGATGGCACCGGTGTAGACGCCGCGTGGGGAGGATTCGAGCGCGGTGATCAGATCCATAGTGCGAATCTTCGGCGCGCCGGTGATCGAGGCGCAGGGGAAGAGCGCGGCGAGCAGATCGCCGAGCCCGGCGTCCGTGCGCGCCTCAACCTCGGAGGTCATCTGCCAGACGGTCGGATAGGGCTCGACGGTGAAACGGCGGGGAACGCGCACGGTGCCGGGAAGGGCCACGCGGCCGAGGTCGTTGCGGATCATGTCCACGATCATCACGTTCTCGGCCCGGTTCTTGGGCGAATGGCGGAGGGCGGCGCGAGCGGCGCGATCTGCGGCCGGTGTGAGGCCGCGGGGGGCTGTCCCCTTCATGGGGCGACAGACCACGCGATCACCGTCGAGACGGAAGAACAGCTCGGGCGAAGCAGAGCACAAGGTGTGGCCGTCGAGGCGAATCCAGGCGGCGTAGCGACTCTGCTGCGCAGCGGCGAGCGCCAGAAACAGCGGCCAAGGATCGCCGTCAAACGGGGCGCGTAGGCGGAGGGTGTAATTCACCTGATAGGTGTCACCCCGCGCGATGTGGCGGCGGATGGCGGCGATGCGGCGGGCGTAAACGGCGGACGACTCGGAGGGCGTCCAGACCAGCGCCGGCGGCGGCGACAGGGCGGGCGGCAAAGTCTCGAGCGTCTCCACGCGGCGGTACAGACCGAACCACGCCAGCGGAAGCGCGTGCGGCCCGGCCGCCGGGACCTGCGTGCGGCACGCCGGGTCAAAGGCCGGCGCCGCCTCGTAGGCCAGAAAGCCGGCGGCGTGCAGGCCGCCGGCAACCGCCTCTTCGACCCGCCGGATCAACGGCGCCACCGCGTCCACGGTGCGGGCCTCGATGATCCGCTCAGGATGGGCAAAGGCCAGCCAGCGCGATGCGCCGGAGGACGGCGA